>NZ_QTUM01000024.1:8933-34666 GCF_003435615.1 Catenibacterium sp. AM22-6LB | reverse complement strand
TTCGTGAGAACTTACATTATCTCGATGTGAGTATATTTAATCACATTTTGAGTGGCAGTTAGCTATGATAAAAGATGTATTAGACTATTTTAAAACTATTTGTAGTATTCCTCATCCTTCAGGACATGAAGAATTACTAGGCAATTATATAGAAGAATTTGCACAGAATCATGAACTTGATTATGCAAGAAATGAAATAGGGGACATTATTATTTATAAGGAAGCAAGTCCTGGATATGATGATCATGCACCTATTTTATTACAGGGTCATATGGATATGGTAGCTGAAAAAGATGTAGATAGTAACCATGACTTCCTCACTGATCCTTTAGAAATCTATGAAGAAGATGGTTATTTACATGCAACAAAAACAACTTTAGGAGCAGATGATGGTGTGTCAGTGGCTATCATGCTTGCTTTATTAAGTGATAACAGCTTTAAACATCCTCGTTTAGAATGCTTATTTACTGTTCAGGAAGAAACAACTATGGATGGTATTACTCATGTAGATAAGAATTGGATTCATGCTCGCAAGATGATTTCTTTAGATGGTGATGTAGTAGGAGAAACAAATGTTTCTTCTGCAGGTGGCGTTCAGTTAACTATTAGAAAGAATGCGACATTTGTAGAATCTCATGATCAGGGATATAAATTCTATGTAAAAGGATTACTAGGTGGTCATTCTGGTGATGCGATTAAAGAAGGTAGAGGTAATGCAATTAAGATTGCCGGACTTGTACTAAAAGCATGTTTAGATAATGGCTTTGATATTCGTTTCTCTTCACTTAATGCAGGACAGAAGTCTAATGCAATCTGTAGAGATGGTTTATTTACATTCCAATCTACAAGTAATAAAGAAGAATTGAAGGCTTTTATTCATGAAAAAATGGAAGAACAGAAGGCTCTTTATCCATTAGAACCTTTAGATTATACATTAGAAGAAGAACAGAGTGGTCATGTAATCTTAGATAGTGATGCACTAATTCATTTTCTTGCGTTATGTCCATATGGTGTAGAAAAGTATTCTTATTACTTCAATCATTTTCCAGTTCTTTCTTTGAACTTGGGAATTATGGAAACAACAGAAAAGGCTGTAGAGCTTATTCTATTATTACGTAGTGAGAATGAAATCAATCTTAAACTACTTGTAAATGAAGTAGAAACATTAGCTTCTTTATTTGGTTTAAGTGTGACATCATCAGATGAGTATTATGGTTGGAGCTATGATCCTGATTCTCAGTTACGTAAGTCTTACAAGGAAGCTTATAAAAAAGCATATGATAAAGAACTCAAAGAAGTACCGACTCATGGTGGATTAGAAACAGGTTATATGAGTCGAATATTTCCAGATATGGATATTGTGACTATGGGACCAAACTGTATTGATATTCATACACCACAGGAAAGATTAGAAATCAAAACACTTTATGAAGTCCATGACTTCCTAAAGAACTGGCTAGGAGAATTATAATGAAATGTGATATAGCGAAAAAATGTGGAAGCTGTCAGTTTATTAATCAAGGATATGTTAAGTCTTTAGAATATAAGAATGAAGAATGTAAGAAGATTTTTAAGGATTTAAAGGTCAATGTACACCCAGTCTCAGGTATGGAAGATCCTTATTACTATCGTAATAAGACAATTATTGCCTTTGATAAGACATATAACTATGGTTTATATGAAGAGAATTCTCATCGTATTATTCCTTATAAATCTTGTCTCATTCATGATCAGGAGACAGATGCAATTATTAGTAAAATAGCTGTACTATTTAGAAAGTATAGAGTTTCTATCTATGATCCACAAAGAAGAAGAGGGGAAATTAGACATATTCTTATTAGACGTGCAGTCAAGACAAATCAGACATTAGTTGTCATTGTATCTAATGAAGCTATCTTTAAAGGTTCTAAGAACTTCTGTAATCAGCTTGTGAAAGCTTTTCCTTCTATTAAGAGTATTGTCTTAAATACAAATAAAAGACAGACAAGTATTGTATTAGGTGAACAAGAAAAGGTTCTTTTTGGGAAAGGTTTTATTGTAGATGAACTATGTGGAATGACTTTTAAGATTTCTCCACGTTCTTTCTATCAGATCAACCATGATCAGTGTGAAGCATTATATAGTAAAGCTTTATCTCTTATTACAGTTAAAGATCCTAAAATCATGGATACATATTGTGGTATTGGGACAATAGGGCTTATTGCGAGCAAGAATGCGAAACAGGTTATTGGGGTAGAACTTAATAAGGATGCCGTGAAGGATGCAAAACTGAATAAAACTTTTAATAAGGTTGAAAATATTAAGTTTATTCAGGGGGATGCGACTGAATTCATGGTAGAAGCAGCAAAACATAAAGTAGATGTAGATGTGATTATTATGGATCCACCAAGAAGTGGTTCTACTGAAACATTTATTAAAGCAGCTGTTTCTTTAAAGCCAAAAGAAATTGTTTATGTTTCTTGTGATCCTCATACACAGGTAAGAGATTTAAAGTTATTTAGAAAACTAGGATATGATTTTAAGGATGTATATCCTTATGATATGTTTCCATTTACGAGCCATATTGAGACAATAGCACTGCTGTCAAGAGTGAACCCTAGCAAGAAAAAATAATATTGATATAAAAAGGCTTATTTAAGGACTAACGTGAAAATGTCCCTAAATAAGCCCTTTATTTTGCTTTTAAAACTGTTTTGTGGGAACATATCATAATAGTAAGTGTGAAATGCTCCTATTGTTAAATTAAAAGGTGTTTTACTGTATTATGTAAAGCAGAAATACACTAATGTTATCTTTCTAGCTTGTAATCGTTAAGCTTCTCCAAACAGCTTTTCAATCGTAAAGATAATTGATTTAGATTTTCTGAGATGAGTTCTTTATACAGATATATCCGACTGCACATCTTCCACTGCGTTCTGTCAGTACCATCTTGCTTCGTTCAAGTTTAAATCCATTTTTGTCTTTCGTATATGTGCAGGTAATACCTGTCCCTTAGATGAGATATCTTGACGATTTCGCAACCTGTTTGTAACGTCCGGAAACTTTTTTATACAATACCGTATTAAGTGTATTGTCATTATGCTTTTACATATAGGTTCTGCCATTTGATTTGAACGTCCGCGATGATGCCTGCACCGTTGTCGTCCTGACATTGGTTATCGCAAAACATCCCAGAACCATAAACAATAACAACAGACATAGTTTCAAATGCTTTCTCTTTGTGTTTTTCATTTTCTTTTTTCTTTTTCGTATTTTTTCAGTTCTTTCAGAGCCTTCTCACCCTGTGGGTAAAGAATGATGATATTAAAGATCGTCATCAGTCCGATTCCAACATCACCAAGATCCCACACAAATGTATATGTTGCAAGGCCGCCGATGAACAGCATCACAAGCGCCAGTACTTTGTATGCAGTCTGTGAAGCCCAGTTATCTCCGAAAAGATATGCAACATTGCTTCTCGCATAAAAAAGGATGCCCAGAAACGTTGAAAAACTGAATAAAAACAGCGTCGCCGCAATAAAGATCACACCAAAACGGCCAAGATGATATTCCATTGCTGTCTGCAGAAGATTCATTCCGGAAAGTCATGCAACTTTTCCTTCCGGCGCAAGCAGCATGATAAATGCTGTACAGCTGCAGATCACGATCGTATCCACAAATACCCCGAGTGCCTGTACCAATCCGGCTTTGACCGGCTGGTCACATTCTGCTGCTGCTGCCGCACACGGAGCAGATCCGGAACCTGCTTCATTAGAAAACAGTCCACGTTTGATTCCATTCATTAGGACTGCGCCAAAACCGCCGGCTGCTGCCTGTCGGAATCCAAATGCTTCCTCAAAAATTCTTGCAAAAACACCCGGCAAACTTCCAAGATTCATTACAATGATCAGAATCGTGATTGCAAAATAGCATACCGCCATGACCGGCACTACCATATCCAGGATCTTAACTGTCGCATCTTTACGAAGCACTATCACAGCAGCCACAGCAACAAGTACTACCGTCATATAGATTGGCGGAATGGAAAATGCATTTTTAAATGAAGAAACAACAGAATTGCTGATCACTTGACTAATACCGCACCAGCAGATCAGACCGGAGATTGCAAACAACACAGAAATCACCACTTTGTTTCTCTTTTTCTTCTGTTTTTCTTCTACATATGCATGAATATAATACGCCGGACCGCCGCGGTAACCTCCGTACAGCGGATCTTTTTCTTTATAAAGCTGTGCCAGTGTCGCTTCAATAAAAGCTGTTGATGAACCGATAATTGCCGTCACCCACATCCAGAAAACCGCACCGGCGCCGCCTGCCGAAATTGCCGCAACAACACCGACCAGATTTCCCATACCGACACGGGTTGCCGTCGAAACGATCAGTGTCTGAAATGAAGACAGACTGTTTTTTTCTTGTTTTTTTTCAACCAGTGCCTGCACCATATCCGGGAACAGGCGAATCGGCAGAAAACGCGTCCGAACCGTAAAATAAATTCCTGTAGGAATCAGTAATATAATCAGAAGCGAAATCCCCAGAGTGCTGCCACCCGGCAGTGGAATCTGCACCAGATCTCCCCACAGAAAACTATATACTTTCTCAATCAGAGTAACTATCATACTTTAAACCCTCTTCCATACTCACAACATCCGGGATACATGCTGCTCACGTCATCTACAACAGCCTGATTCCCGGACAGATACCATAGTATAGCCCATATTAACCCTTAAACGCAAGTACTTTTGAGTTTTTGGCGGTCTGAGAAGAACTTCACAATCCGGATTGTAACCGTGTGCAATTCGAGGCGGTTAGAAGTGAGGCGGGACTAAACAGATTTGTTATGACACCGACCAAATGGATTGAACAGACAAATGCTATTTGAATAGTGTCGAAAGCAGGCAGGTATGGTGGAGGAACTTATGCACATAGTGATATTGCTATGGCATTTGCAACATGGATTTCTCCAGAATTTCAACTTTATATTATGAAAGAATATCGCAGACTGAAACAGGACGAAAATAGTCGCCTGTCATTGGATTGGAATTTGAACAGAGCATTATCAAAGGTGAACTATCGTATTCACACAGATACAGTAAAAGAAAATTTGATTCCACCAGAACTAACACCGGAACAGATTGCCTATACATATGCCAGTGAAGCAGATTTTTTAAATGTTGCTTTATTTGGACAAACTGCAAAGCAATGGAAAAATAACAATCCAAGTAAAAAGGGTAATGTGCGTGACGATGCAAATTTAAATCAGTTATTGGTATTGGCAAATAAGGAGAACTATAATGCAATTTTAATTGAACAGGGAAAATCTCAATCAGAAAGACTCGTATTGCTTAGAAATTTGGCAATTAATCAGATGGATACATTAGCCAGTATTAATTTATCAGCGGTTTCGGCGCTTCCGGGAGGTGATATGTAAATTGAAGAAAGAAAAAATCAGAGTTTATTTATATACCCGTGTTTCTACAACCATGCAGATAGACGGCTATTCTCTAGATGCACAGAAAACAAAAATGAAAGCCTTTTGTGATTATAATGAGTATGAAATTGCCGGTGAGTATGAGGATGCAGAAAAATCCAGTAAGTCAATAGAGGGAAGAATTGCCTTTAATCAAATGATGGACGATATCAAATCAGGAAAAGATGAAGTGTCTTATGTCCTTGTATTTAAGCTTTCCAGATTTGGAAGAAATGCGGCAGATGTTCTTGCAACATTACAAGTGATGCAGGATTTTGGTGTAAATCTGATTTGTGTAGAGTATGGAATTGCAGCAGCGCATTTTGATGGTATTGAAAAAACGATATAGAGGAAACAATGACAAACAAAGAAAAAATTAAAAAAATTCAGGCTGTCATTGATCATCCAGGAAGAGAAAGAACTTATTATAGTTTGCTTGAAGATTTGGGTGACCTTAAGGGTAACTACGCGGATTACATGACAACAAAACCAATCAATTGTAGTGAGGAATTACAGCGTGTGGCAAATGCAGATTATGTATTATGTACTGCATTGCTTACTGCAATTCTAAGAGAAGATCATTTTAGTAATGGCTCCTTCGAGCACAGACAACGCGCCGGTCAGGTTGATGAAATCCTTAAAAGAATGGTAGCAGAATTGAATAAATCAAGCATAATGGCAGTATTGGTCGCTATGATCAATACTGCCATTTTATATTGAATTTTGCAGTAATTTTAGTTAATCCAATTTTAAAGGGCTATGCATAGAAAATGGAAGAAGAAGCATGATGTGGTGGTTCGTACGATCAATGAGTATATTAAGAATGGTTGGCAGCATGCTGGCAGCTATGCAGGCTAACAAAAGTGCAATATTGATCATACAACAGCAGGCAGATACAGATGGTAATGCTGATTCGGATGATGATTTTATGATGACGTTATTGCACAGAGCTCATTGAATTGGATGGAAAAAGATTGATGGCAGAATCCGACAGCATAGAATACAGTTTAGGAAAATATCGCATGATTAATGGAGAAATTTACCGCCAAAAAGCGACGGCAGCAATTAAAAGTGTTTGTATTGTAAGAAGCAATACATAGTGGTACACTATAAGAAACAGGAGGTGCATATTATGGCGACAAAAACTGCAAATGTAACAGCGCGAATTCAACCGAATATAAAAGAGCAAGCAGAGGCAATTCTTGACAGACTTGGAATTCCTGTATCTGTATTCATAGATATGACTTACAGACAGGTTATTATGCGTGATGGAGTACCATTTTCACTTGATATTCCGGATAAACTTGTTACAAGAGATTCTATAACACAAGCTGAATTTGATACGATGATGCAGACCGGTCTTGCACAGGCAAAAAAGAACGATTCTGTATCTGTTGATGAGGCTTTTAGTCAATTAAAGTCGAAGATATAGTGCATGAACGAATATGAGGTAAGGGTAACAAGGCAGGCATTAGAGCAGGTAAAAGAGATAGTACATTATATTTCAAATGATCTAATGGCACCGGATGTAGCAGATAATCTACTTGATAAGATGAAAGCAGAGATTACTAACTTGTCGAGTTTTCCGAAAAAACATGCCTTGATTGATGAAGAGCCATGGAGGACTGAGGGAGTACGCAAGATTGTAGTTAAAAACTTCCTGATTTATTATTGGGTTGATGATGAAAATAACAGAGTTCAGGTAACAGCAGTTATTTATAGCAGGAGAGATCAGACCAAGCAGCTAAGTAATATGGATATGGAGTAATGGCTTAATCCATAAGGATTACTATAAAAGTATATAGTTGCAATTACATAAAACTAAATACACGCAATGAAAGAAGCAGATATGTGGAAATATGCCATGTGTCTGCTTTTTTCATGCAATTATATATCCCACACCGCAGGTGTGTACCAGCAGGGTATTAGGGGAAGCCACCATTAATGAGATGGTTTTTCGTAACACGAAAACCGTATCTCGCCTAACATGTTACAGGAATTTCACTAGTAGCAGAAGTTGATTTACAAAAGAATGACAGAGTGATTATCGCAGCAAAACAGATAGGAAGAATTATATGAGAGTAGGGATGTGTATGGGCCAACAAAGGAAGCAGGGTAAGATTCCACAGAATGTTCAATTGCGAATTGGACAATTTGCCAAGCTGTAATAATTTCCTCAAATACTCTGGTATAAGGCCTTCGGTGTAATCTCCTTCTTTGTAAAGTTCTATATCGTCACCATCGGATATCTTAAGTCCGCAGATCTGCAATTCACGCAATAATTCTTCGGTTTCCATGTCGCTTGCAGAAAGTGAGAGCGTAGATAATACCACTGTCAGTGTGTGGGTGTGTACAGTTTTTATAATATCCCCAACGATGTCAATTGCATCTTTAGCAGACGGACTAGTTTATAGAAAAGCTCTGTAAGTTCCTTATCACTATCAAGCTCCCTTAGCAAAAGTACAGGATATCAGCTGTTTGCTTTCAAATCTTCAATATAAAGCGCATCGTGAGCGAAGGAACAGTCACCATCTGAGTGTTGGTATCTTACTTCTATGCGTGCTTTTATGCAGGAAGATTCACGACACATTACAAGGCCGCCATTTTTACCAAGAATCATATATTTATAGTCAAGGAAATGAGAAATCTTAGTTGCTACAATTTAAAAAGCTATGCATAGAAACTGGAAGAAGCATGATAATGAGCATATTAAGAAGATTAAACTCTCTGGAATTTTCAAATAGTTTAAATGGAAGGAACACGCAAGGTTGTGATACCAAGCATTATAATCCTCAATTAATCGTTGCAGTAAGCTTCAATATCAATTCCAAGTGCATGGTGAGTAAGAATACGTTGGTAGAGGATTAGATGTTATGGAATATAGATATACATCAGGAATATACAGGAGATGTTCAACTAATTTTATAAGATGACAAATAAAATAACCCTCCTAGCCCTGATGGCTAGGAGGGTTTCGTACAATTATGCAATATTCTTAATAAATGATTGCATCATCAACTGTGAATCCATCAAGTGAGTTTTCTTTCACCTGAATGCAAATATAAGTGATACTCGAATCATTTGCAGCAAAGAATTGACGCTTTGCTGCAGGGCTGATTTTTAACCAGTCACCTGCAGTAATTTCAATAGTATCTCCATCAATGATAGCAGTTCCTTTACCGGAAATAATCCCATAGATTTCTTCATTATTTTTATGAGAATGAACGAAAGGAACACCTGCACCAGCAGGAAGAGAATTAATACTTACTTCAGCACCAGTTAAAGAAAGTACTTCATGAAGTTCTGTACGACCTTCATTACCAACATTGGTTTTTGTATAGTTTGACATTTGAATTACCTCCATTTTTATTTGCAACCTTGTTGCTTGAGTATAGTATAATCATTTACACACTCTAAAAAAAGTACGCACCTTTTTGTAACTGTACATAATAAAATGAATATACTATAATATTTATGAAACGAGGTGACTGCATATGAAGACAAAAAAGGAGCTTCCAGAATGTCCTGTCGCAACATCAGTGTCTTTAATTGGTGGTAAATGGAAGCTATTGATCATAAGAAATTTGAAAAGTCGTCCATGGAGATTCAATGAACTTCAAAGAGATTTAGATGGAATTTCTCAAAAAGTACTAACTGATAGTCTGAGGCAGATGATAGATGATGGCCTTGTGTATAGAAATGATTATCATGAGAATCCACCAAGAGTTGATTATGGACTGACTGATCTTGGAAAAGAGATGATGCCGATTATTGATGCATTGGCAGATTTCGGTAATTATTATAAATCAATTATTGATTAAACCCCAGACTCCCAATCACTGGATTGAATTCCAGTGGTGAGGAGTTTTTGTTAATTATATGTATCTTTCATCATCGACCTATATTTTTATTTTATCCTTCGCAAACGCATTTTCTCTTTCCTTTTTTTACACAAAATAGCATAAAAAGACGTTACAAATAATATGAATCATTCCTCAAGCCCATGAACCAAAAAGAACAGATCAACACAAAACTTACTGTGAAAAAGACTGGGAAGAGTAGTAAGATTGAATGGGTATGAGAAACAAATCAAAAACAGAGACTTATCATTCTTGCGATAAGTCTCTGTTTATTTCTTTCTTCAAAAGATGAAGATTACTTAGGGTTATATACCTTTTTTAGGAAAAATCACAGAATTATTTTCATATTTTGCTTCAAAAGTTGCCTGGATAGAAAGTTTCATAAATAGTTTTCTGTCTACGTCGCTGACCATAACCGATGTATGAGCCTGACATCCTTTTAGATTAGGAAGCTGTTCCAATGCTTTTTGAGCGTTTGGGTCAGAAGCTGCGCTGACAGACAGTGCGATCAGCACTTCATCCATATGCAAACGTGGGTTTTTGCTTCCAAGATACTGTGTTTTTAAAGTCTGGATTGGTTCAATTGCTGCAGGTGAGATGACTGGCTGACTGTGTGGAATACCAGCAAGCTCTTTGAGTGCATTTAAAAGGAGTGCTGCGCAAGGACCAAGGAGATCTGTAGTCTTACCTGTGATCATGCGGCCATCTGCAAGCTCTAATGCTGCAGCAGGAGCTTCTGTTTCTTCTGCACGAGAAAGAGCGACATCAACAACTGGACGATCATGAACCGTAATACCAGCCTGGTTCATAAGCATCTCGATTTTATATACTTCTTCCTCAGAACATTTGCCAGCAAGAGCGCGTCTTCTTGCATCGTAGTAGCGACGGATGATTTCCTGACAAGAAGCATCCCTACATGCGGCATCATCACAGATACAATTTCCGGCCATGTTAACTCCCATGTCTGTAGGAGACTTATAAGGGCTCTGTCCATAAATGCGCTGGAACATTGCATTGAGTACTGGGAAGATTTCTACATCGCGGTTATAGTTAACTGTAGTCTTTCCGTAAGCTTCTAGGTGGAAAGGATCAATCATATTAACATCATTTAGGTCTGCAGTTGCAGCTTCATATGCAAGGTTAACTGGGTGCTTCACTGGAATATTCCAAATTGGGAATGTCTCGTATTTAGCATAGCCGGCACAGATGCCTCTTTTATGCTCATGGTATAGCTGGGAAAGACAGACTGCCATTTTACCGCTTCCAGGTCCAGGTGCAGTAACAACAATGAGTGGACGAGACGTTTCGATAAACTCATTCTTTCCATAACCTTCATCACTGACAATATGTGGAATATTAGAAGGATAGCCTTCAATCGGATAATGAAGATATACCTTAATGCCAAGCTTCTCTAATTTGTTTTTAAATAAGGAAGCGCTCTGCTGTCCGCTGTACTTTGTAATAACGACACTTCCTACAAACAGACCATGTTCTTCAAAAATAGACATCAAACGAAGGACATCTACATCATAAGTGATGCCAAGATCTCCACGTACTTTATTCTTTTCGATATCTTCTGCGCTGATAACAATCACAATCTCAGCCTGGTCGCTTAGTTGCATTAACATACGCATCTTAGAATCAGGCTGGAAACCTGGGAGTACACGAGATGCGTGGAAATCATCAAATAATTTTCCACCAAACTCTAGGTAGAGCTTGTTGTCAAATTGAGCAATGCGTTCGCGAATATGAGCAGACTGCATCTGTAAATATTTTTCATTATCAAATCCTATGTTCATCATTCTATCCTCTTTCCTATAATCTTATTTTTAAACAGTTCATTCTATATTGAACCAACATTTAAAACTACCGTCTAACAATATACTACGGAATGTGGGAAGTTTACAATCTTTTTATAATCTTTTTTGTGCTACTTGTTTAATACTAAAATTGTATTTGAATTCCAAAAAATCACAGGTTAGTGAAAATTAAATTTCAATAGTACCTATTAAACGGCGTTCTTGAAGCTGAACTGATCACATGGATTCTCAATCTGTTCTATAATTAGATTAGAAATCAGATGGAGATATTCCTGACTGTTATGATATCTGCATTTACATAACAGAATATCAGTGCAGGAAAATAAAAGAATTGTATCGGCAGTAAAATATGGTATTGTGATGACGTTTACATTTGGAATTAAGCGTTGTATACTATGTCAGTTTAAATATGAGTCAACGACATCATTTTTCTCCGCAGATACAGCAGCTATTCATTAAGCAGGGCAATGGTTTTAAGCAATATGTTTCTGTAGTAGATAGAAAGCCAAAAAAATCTAAATTAGAGGTGATTTAATGAATGAACTATGGGATAGGATTATAGAAGATTATAAAATAGGAAGAGAATGTCTAGTGTATTCAAAGAAAAAAGATTGCTGGATACGTCAAGAAGACAAAGGAATGTATCATTTATGGACAGCATATTATTCTGCTCTTAATGCAGAGGAAAAGAATCATCTGTTCTATGCAAGAGTTCTTTCGTTGATGGGATGGGAAATGCAAGCAAAAAGTTCTAACTATGAATTGTTGAATAAATATTATAAGCCTGCAGTGGAACAATACACTCTAGCAGTGGAGGAGAACCCTAATTGTGTTTATCCTAAAGAAATAGAAAATGTTAGAAAAAGTTATGAGTACTATAAATATATTGTTGAAAAAAGCAAAATAAGAACTGATTCAGGTTATTACAACGCGATTAAATTACTAGAAGGTCATGAATGTTTAAATGAATTTTCGTTTCATGATAGCAAGTTCATCAGTTTAGAATGTAATGATCAATCAGCCGTATTGAAGCTACAAGATGGCGATATTTATCATTTTGAGTTTAGTAATATTTACGATATAGAGATGAATTGTGATCTACTCACAGCATATGTAAATGATTTTGCTATATATCAAGCTGTACCTGATTTAGAAACGATTGTATTTGATATAGAGTTTTTGAAAATTATTTGCAAGCATATCAAAGTACGTTCATGATTATGCTATTGCTATTATCTTTACTAAACGATAATGAAGAGAATTAGTTAACTTTGAAGAATTAAATAATTCATCGCTAATATATTAAATACCATCTGAGGAGTTTGATTTTAGATAATAGTAGATGGATATTAATTATATTTTTTGAATACCCACAAACCACAGGTTAGTGAAAATTAAATTTCATAAGCACCGATTAAAAGGCGTTCATGAAGTTGAACCAGACACATGAATTTCCCATCTGTTCTATAATTAGTTTAGAAATCAGATGGAGGTATAATCATATGTCAAACAAAGTATTAAAGCCTAAGAAAGCTTCTCTTTATCAGTTCACTCAGAAATATTCCAACAATATTGATAACTGCATTGAATTCTTCAAATTCGTGAAATGGCCTGACGGATTCTCATGTGATCGTTGCGGATGTCATAAGTATTACCTAGTCAAACGTGTAGGAAAAACCAAGACTTCATATGTTCTTGAATGCAGCTCATGCCATAAGCAGCATTCACTGCTTTCAGGCACTATTTTTCAGAGTTGCAAGCTTGATCTATACAAGCTTCTGTTAGGTATCTTCCTTTTCTTTAATAAAAATAAAGGAATCAGTGCAGTAGATTTATGTTCAATACTAGACGTTAACTATAAGACGGCACTTCTTCTTGAAAGCAAGTGTAGAATTCTTATGTCATTAAGCAATTCAGACAAGCTGCTCAACAGCCTTTTCTATGAGGCAGATGTCTTTAATATTGGCGCAAAATCCAAGAATAAAGCGGGTCGTGCAAGTGAGCAGAAACCTGTTTTGGGCATTCTATCTACAGATAAAGAGAATAACTATCCCCGGTTTATTAAGTTAAGACTCATCAATGATTATACTGGTCTGTCACTTAAGAAAAACATAGAACAGTGCTGTGTATTATCACATGCTGCATTGCTTAATACAGATGGCGAGAAAGGCTTTAATACATTAGGCGCAGAAATACAGGTAAAGAACGAGAAAATCAGCTATGAAGAAAAGAATCATAGACTACTCTGGTTAAATATAATAATCGGTAATATTAAAAATAATATTACTGGGATATATCATGGAATAGCTAAAAGAGAGATGCCTTTATTCCTGAATGAACAGGAGTATAGTGGTACTACGTCAAGAAAAAGTACCAGTCAAACTGAAATTTCTTTACTAATTCAATTACTCTTTACATAACTTTTTTCATATTGATTTGGACTTTGATAATTACAGTGACTATGTATTCTTACTGTGTTATAGAATGTCTCTATATATTCAAATATTAACTTATATGCATCTTCATAATTCTGAATTTTATACTGATTTAACCACTCCCTTTTTATTAATGAATGAAACGATTCTATGCATGCATTGTCCCATGGACATGCTTTTTTCGAATAGCTTCGTTTCTTTTTTTCTGTTATTTCCTTATACAGTTCACCTGTGAACTGTATTCCTCTATCACTATGTATAATTACTGGTTTTCTTATATTTCTTCGCTTCTGTGCTATCTTTATTGCTTCTAGTACTGATTCTGCTGTCATATCCTTTGTAAGCACCCATGATATGATTTTTCTTGAAAACAGGTCCATTACGCTTGTTAAATAAACAAAGCCATCATCATATGTCCATATATAAGTTATATCTGTACACCATGCTGCATCTGGCGATGCGGGATCAAAGTCTCTTTTCAAGATGTTTCTTAATCTGTTAGAGAAGTTCTTTGATACTGTTGTTTTTGTCCATGGCTTTATGTAATGTGCTTTTATATGCATTTCATGCATATAATTGCCTACTGTTTTCTCCGATATCACATGCCCTTTTTTCTTGAGCTCTTCGGTTATTTTTGGCGCACCATAAATCTCGTGGCTTTCCTCATGTATTTTGCTGATTTCTTTTTTTACAGACTCCCTGCGCTTGCTGGATTCTGAGGGCTTTCTGCAGAGCCAGCTTTTAAATCCACTTCTCGATACACCAAGTATTTCAGTTATAGCTCTTAAAGAGACACGCCTGACATCTGCAGTTTCTTCCAGATATTCCTTGATAGCCTCATAAAGTACTTTTACTGGCTGCTTATAATGCTCATAGCTTTTTTTAATATTTCAACAGCATCTTTAAGATCTCTGTTTTCTTTTTTTAGACGTGCTAGTTCTTTGGCTTCATCACTTGAAAAATTGCCTGATCCTCTGAATAAATTACTATCTTCATTTTCATTCTTTGCATCATCAAACTGTTTGCACCATCTATGGATTGAACTATTGGAAACTCCTAGATTATCAGCAACCTGTTGAAAAGTAAGTTCAGGATGATCCTTTCTATATTGAACTGCATCCAATTTAAACTGTTTGTCTATCACTTTATTTTCCGACATGTTTAACACCTCTATTTTCATGTTTCAGACTAGTATTCTTTCGAATGTTTTTCAATTCTTTTTTTTAGATATTTTCTCTATTTGACTGGCACTAAATTTATACTAGCCCCATAGATTTAACCATAGAAATATGGGAAAGACTGTTATGGATAAAATCAAGAAATACCTACAGAAATCATTTCCTATCAGTCATAGACAGATAGTATATATCCTGAATATTTCTGCTCCTCATTTCTCTTAAATCGTCACCTGTAGATTATGGGTATTCAAATTATATTTTTGTTTAGAAAACTTATTGTTATGTTCTGGTATTTACCGGCATGATATAATTAAATCACCAAAGAAGGAGGAATCATTTTGAAAAAGAAAAATGATAAAATAACCATTCGTTCTAGTGCAGCAGAATACTTAACATATGTTGCCTCTGTAGGTGATCAGCAGGACAGTATTGAAATGCGCTATGAAGATGAGAATATATGGTTAACACAAAAGATGATGGCCACATTATATGACGTTAGTTTACCAACGATAAATGCTCATATTAAGAAGATTTATGCAGATAGTGAATTAGAAGAGTCCGCAACTATTCGAAATTTTCTAATAGTTCAAACTGAAGGTTCACGTAAAATCACTCGTAATACAAAGCACTATAATCTTCAAATGATTATTGCAGTTGGATTCAAAGTAAAGAACGAGAGAGCTGTACAGTTTCGCAAATGGGCTAATGGTATCGTTAAGGACTATACAATCAAAGGTTGGGTCATGGATGATGAACGTCTAAAAAACGGTGGATCAGTGCTTACAGTAGAGTATTTCGACCGTTTGCTTGAACAGATTCGAGAAATTCGTATATCTGAACGTAGATTCTATCAGAAGATAACAGACATCTATGCTACATCTTTTGATTACGATCGAACAGCAGCAACAACAAAGCAGTTTTTTGCAAAGGTTCAGAATAAGATGCATTATGCAATTCATGGACATACAGCAGCAGAGTTGATTTATGAACGAGCAGATGCAGAAAAGCCCCATATGGGATTAACTACTTGGGCTGCTGCACCAGAAGGTAAGATTCTAAAAAGCGATGTGACCATTGCGAGGAATTATTTGAGTAAAAAGGAAATGCGTTCTCTAGAACGTATTGTATCTGCTTATCTTGATTTGGCAGAGGATCGTGCAGAGCGTCATATTCCAATGACAATGGAAGATTGGTCAAAACGTTTAGATCTATTCCTCATGGCTGATGATAGAGATGTTCTTCAGGATGCAGGTAAAATAACTGCAGAGATTGCTAAAGCAAAAGCCGAAACTGAATTTGAAAAATATCGTATCATTCAGGACAGATTATTTATGTCCGATTTTGATAGGTATATTTTGGAACTAGAAGAGAATGCAAAGAACTAGGATTATTGCTTTAAAATTTTCTAGTAAATTGTTCACGAGATAGAGATGAATTGTGATCCACTCACAGCATATGTAAATGATTTTGCTATATATTAAGCTGCACCTGATTTAGAAACGATTGTATTTGATATAGAGTTTGTGAAGATTATTTGCAAGCATATCAAAGTGCATAAATGCTTGTAATACAAACTGGATTTTTTAATAGAAAACTTATTCTTATATTTGTCATTATGATATAATTAAGTTGTCAAAGAAAGTGAGGATCTAATTTGAATAAAAATTGAAAGAGAAAACAAATTTTACCCTAAAAAAGTGCATAAAGCCCCTTTCCCCAAATGGAAGGCTATTCTATTTGAGGTGAGTTCGTAGATTCTTTTCTGATGAGTTGTAGAATCTCTGCTTCAGACAAGCCAGTGTGGCTGAGCTGATTGAAGGCATTTCGTAAATTGTTTTTTACGTATTCGATTCGTTGCTTCTTTGTTGTTTCAACATCTGCCATATCTGTTGGGTTAAATACTTCACCAGTTTTTAAAAGGTGATATACAGCAGTAAGTATTTTTCTCGCAATCGCAATGATAGCTCGTTTCTTACCGCGCCTTTTAGATATCTTGTTGAATTTGTCTGCGTAGTAATCGCAGTTCTTATCTTTTACGGCGGCATGTGCAACCTGAACAAGACAAGGCTTAAGATAAACACCAGCTTTTGAAATCTTAACTGATTTCTTTTTGCCGGCTGATTCATTACATCCAGGAGCTAATCCAGCCCATGCAGCAAGTTTGCGATGAGAGGACCACTGAGACATATCAGTGCCGATTTCAGAGATAATGGTAATAGCAGATTTTCTATTGATTCCTGGTATTGTACAAAGAAGCTGTATGTATTCTTCGTAGTTGGCAACCATCAAGTCGATATGGTGCTGTATTTCATCAAGTAGAGAATCTAGATATTCCATATGTTTCTGAACAATTCGAATTCTAGCCTTTTGAAACTGATTTAGCTGAATACCTTCAACAGCACTTAGGATGTCTTCATGAGATGCTTTACAACCGGCATGAACTTTAGAAAGAATATCTTCACTTGTATATGGATTATTTGATAAAATAGTATCGACAATAGCGGAAGCAGATTTACCAAAGATATCACTAAAAACAATATCAAGTTTACAGTTTCCAGTAGTCAAAGCATTTTGGAAACGATTCTTTTCAGAAGAACGCATATTGACAAGTTTATACTGATAGCGGGTAAATTCCCTGAGGATGCGGATATCCTTTTCAGGGATATAGCTGGATCTGACAATACCAAATTTAAAGAGGTCAGCAATCCATTTGGCATCCTTATTGTCATCCTTCTCACCTTTGATAGCCTTGACCCATTTAGGATTGGCAACAACGACATTAGAAATATGTCCTTCTAATGCATTGTATACAGGGATATAGTACTTGCCGGTTGATTCCATGCATACATTTTGACAGTTGTTTTCAATAAGCCAATCCCTGAATTGAATGAGCTGGTTATTGAAGGTTGAGAATCTTTTTTTAATGTACTTGGGTTTGACGGATTCAGAAATGCAGATAACAGCAACAATGAAAGATTTGTGCACGTCAACACCACAAGATCTAGGGTAAACAATCTCCATAAACAAAAGGCTCCTTATAAGAATATAGAGAAGGAGCTCAGTGACTGACTGATCAACACTAAAAGATTAAACTCAAGTCAATGATTAATCTGCAGACTTAAAAGACATACTCATGTGTGCTTGAAAAGATCAGCCTTGCACTGGTTAATATACTGTTTTGACTTGAACGAGTTGCAAGAATCTACAACTCACCTCGCCGTGCTTTGTAGTGTAAGACTCCTTCAATTAAAATATAAAATAAGATGCCTGTACAAACAAGAATTATTCATTACTATGTGTACCTTGGAGCCGCAGGCGGAAAGGAATGGAAGGTTAATATGAATAATAAAGGTGTTGGTGTTATTTTCTGTCTGATATCCGCAATTCTAGTTTCTGCAAAATACATATCAGCTGCTATGTTCATGAGTAATGTTGCTACAAAAGATGCTTCTCTGTTTAAAAAAGGATTAGAATATGTAGGACCATTTCTATCAATAGAAGCCATCCTAGCAATGATCATTGGTATTTTGTTTTTAGGATATGGATTGTATATTGATTCAAAAAAATAATAATACAACATTAGACATGCACCTATCGTATCTGATAGGTGTTTCTTAATATTAATAGAAGGGGGGGAGGATTAAATAGTATGTTACAAAAAAACATTAAACAAGTCATTATTTCTCTTATATCTGAATTGGATTTTTATTTTGTAGAAAATGGATTTCTTAGAAGAAGCAATAGCCTTACATATATTAGAAAACTAGATGGTGTAACTCAAAATGTAGAAATAGTATTCTTCTCTAACCCTTCATATCATCCAGGTGCATTAGCACATATATATCCTCATATGCAGATTTATATTCCTTCAGTGAATGGTATTACCAAAGAATACGCAAGTCATCTCATTCCATCTAAATGGTTAAATCAATTTATAATCAGACAACCAATACAAATATATTCTAATTCAGGAGGCTTCTATTTGCTGGATGTTAATGATTATGAATCACTAAAAGACCACCTATTGGATTTTTTTGAAAAGAACGCAATACCGCTATTTAATGATTTAATGAGTGAGAAGGATTATTTATTACTTTATGAAAACAAAGACAAACGAATCATATGGGATGATAACCAATATTTATATATTGCAGCTGCTTATCTTATCAATCATGATTTAAACAAAGCGAAATTAGTGATTAAAAATAGATTTAGTAAAAAAGGATCAAGAAACAAATATAAAGAAGTGTTTGAATACTTTGACAATTTAGAAAAATGATGTATGAATATCAGATGTGATCATATTATGACAGCAAGAAGCTTTAGTGTGTTTGCAACAAAAGAAGACTTAATCTCTATATTTAATGATTTTCAACAAAATAATGAAATACAATATTTTAAATGTGGGTGCAATGATGACTTGATAAAAACATCTAATATAACTAAAGAAACACATTTTGGGTTGAATATAAAAGGTAATCATATTAATAATCAATGGCTTGTATGTTTAAGTAATACGACTCCTCTAAAAAGAAAAAATAAGTTCTGCTTAGATAATATATTTTTCACAGATCAGGAACTCAATAAGGCTTCTATTGTGATTGATATAGGTGGACACTATGAGAATCAAGCTTTATTTCCAACAGAAATCAGTACAATCTGGTATGAAAATGAAATATCTAAAGATCTTTATACAATGATGAAAAAATCATGCAAGAAATATAGCCATAAATATAATGGTTGTCTTATTGGAAATGATGCATATTCAAAAAGAGAATCTTATCGCTTTTGTACTATAAGTATTGATAGTCCATCAATGTATGATTTAAAATATAAGTAGTTACATATTAAGCACAATGATTATAGAGGAACGGATGAGGACATATTATGAAAAATAACGATGAAATTAAAGTAAAAGAAGAATCAGGAAATATATCTGAAGTAACAGAAGAACTTCTACTAGATGCAAGATCATCTCTTGAAAACAAGAAAACTATAAGTGTTCCTATTGGGAAACTATCATCTCTAGGTGCAGGTGTTTCTTCACTTATTCCTGCACTGCATACAGTTACGACAACTACTACTTTTTCAACTGATAAATTATATAGAATCGCAAATCAAGCAACGGGAGATACCTTAAAAATGGCTAAGGATGGAACTGCCTGGGGTGCTATGAAGACACAGGCAGGAAAATCTAAAATGGCTAAATTAGCTGAAGCGAGTCCTCTTTCTGCTACATCTCAAGCTGTAGTTCCAATAGATCCTGCTACTATAATGATGGCAGTCGCTTTATATTCTATTGAGAAAGAACTTGGAGAGATTGCGAAAACACAAAAACAAATATTGTCGTTTATGGAATTCAAAGATGAGGCAGATATTGAAGGTGATCTTGAAACAGTCAATGAACTTCTTACTAATTATAAGTACAACTGGGATAATGAAATGTATGTTTCAAATAGTCTTAAGATGGTTATGGATATAAAAAGAACCGCGAGAAGTCATATGCTATCACATCAAAAACAAATTACTGAATGTCTTTCTTCAAAGAAATTATTAGTTGGACAAGAACAAGTCAAAGAATCTTTATCTGACTTAGAGAAAAAATTTAAGTATTATAGACTTTCTTTATACACATATTCTCTATCATCTATGATGGAAATCATGCTTGGTGGTAATTATAAAGAAGAGTATATTGCAAGTATTAGAGATGAGATTATAGAATTTTCAAAAAAATATAGAAATCTATTTAACGAAAGCTCACTTTATATTGAAAAACTTGGAGATAATTCTGTTGAATTTAATGTCGTAAATGGCTTAGGTATAGCAGGAAAAGCAGTTGGTAAAATGATTGGTAGCATCCCATTTATTAGCGAAGGACCTGTAGATGAATTGCTCCAAGAGGGTGGAAGCCAGTTAGAGAAAACTGCAAAAGAAATGAAGATGGATGCTGTTCATCAATTTGCATCATTAAGTAATTCAGGTACACATGTTTTTGTTGATAAAATGGAAGATATGATTCAGATTTATAACCATACTGAAGAAATCTGTTTTGATGATAAAGAGATTCTTTTGGTTGTAAATTAAAAATGTTTAAAGGCAGTTTGAACATCTACACACTATAAGTATCCTTATAATCTCTTTAATAAGATTGTTTTTATTAACATCTAAAATAACAAATCTAAGATTAAAAGTATTATTTGTAGATTATGTGTATTCAAATCATAAGTCATCTAAAGTGGTTTCTCACCATTGAATTAAATTTCATGTGTGAGAAACCTTTTTATAATATGTATAAAATAACATTTAATTGTGTATGGACATTTAATATTTTGATATAATTTATTTACTAGCGATAGATTGGAGGTTAGTATTCATGGATAAAAAAAAGAATATATTAGAAGCTTGGATAATGGTAGAGCATTTATCTGAAGGTGATATCAATTCAGAAGATAAACATCTAAAAAAAATAAGCTCATATATAGACGACTATTATACATTATTTAAGAATGAAATATTAGGGAAGACTAGTAGCAGTGATAAAAACGGTGGTATTGTATTATACTTTAACATTTTTCAATTTAAAAATGTTATTTCGCTTTTGAGAGAGCAATTTAAACTTGATGAATCAGACGAAGACATAAAATTAGGAGATAAGTTTTCTTTTGCAGTTTATTTCGATAAGGAGCTCAAATTATCTGATAACGTGGCTTTCTTTACAGAGAGCTATTACATTCTAAAAAATAAAAAAGTTCCTAAAGAAAAAGAGTTTTTAGAGTATGAAGAAGAAAATAAAACTTATATTAGAGAATTATTTGAGTGTTCTGAAGATGAGAACTACAAGGAATTCTTTAATAATGCTTTTGCTAAATTAATTAAGAAATACTCATTAGATCTTGAAAAGTGCAGAATGAAAGTATCAGATAATTTAAAATCCGATAATACAAATTTACATTCGTTTTTTATTAAGGACTTAGAAAAGGCAAAGAATGCAGATTCAGAAACCCTTAATAAATATTTATTAGGCGCAGAGAATGAAAAGATTAAGAATAGAATTGTTCTTGATAGTAAAAAGGATAAGGAAAATTATAATCCAGATGCTTTTTATGAAATTTTGCAACCTAAGAATTATCCATTAGCACGTTTTCCAAGCAATCTTGATTATGCATTATCTCTTATGCAGCAGGTAGCTTTAAACTTAGTGACAGGATATGATGATGAGCAAATGCGTAGCGTAAATGGTCCTCCTGGAACCGGGAAAACCACTCTATTAAAGGATGTATTTGCACAATTGATTGTTGACCAGGCATATGAAATTACCAATTTAAAATATAAGAGAATAACTGATAATATACATTATTGTGATAAGTCAAAAGTTGGAATAGGTAAAGTACCTAAATCAATAGCTGATAAAGGTATAGTGGTTGCAAGTTCTAATAATACTGCAGTTCAAAATATTGTAAATGAATTGCCATTATGTAAAGAAATAGATGATACTTTTAGTAAAGAAATACGAGAAGCAGATTATTTCTGGAAGATCTCAAATTCAGAATCTCACACTAAGTCTAAAAAGACAAAAGAAAATGAACGAGTTATAGAAGATAAGTTCTGGGGCCTTTTCTCGAAAGAAGGTGGAAAAAAACAAAATATGGATGGTATAATTAAATCTTTGGAGGATGTTGTGAAACATTTGAAAAAAGACTATGAATCCAATCCTAAAGTATATGATAAATTTAGAGAACAATACAAATCATTAGTAAAATATAGACAAGAAAAACAGGATATTTGTACAAAATACTTGTCATTAATACAACAAGGTATTAATGAGCATCCATATGAATTTCAGAAAAAATCTATTATGGGGTTTCTTAAAGATATTTGGAATAAACTAAAACGAAAACATCAAATAAATAGTGTGACCCAAAATGATAATAATAAATCTAATATTGCCAATAAGGGAATAGAGGTGGTATCAACTGAGAAGGATGTATTAATAAAAAAAATGAATGATATGTCTGTTAAAGCTTTAGACATGAATGAAAATTATCAAGAACTTCAAAAAAGCAATCCATGGTTTGATAGAAAATTTAGAGAAAAACAGGCAAGATTGTTTATCACTGCATTAAAAGTTAGAAAACAATTTTTATATGAAAATCTAGAAAGTATAGAAGAAGCAATTGAAATTTGGAATCAACAGTATAAATATCGTAAGAATAAGGATTTGATTAAAGAATCATGGCATTGGATTAATATGGTTATACCAGTTATTAGTTCTACATTTGCTAGCATAAATTATATGTTTAAAAATCTAGGTGAAAACACTATAGGATATTTATTTATTGATGAAGCTGGACAAGCATTACCACAAGCAAGTGTAGGTGCAATATCTAGGAGTAAACAGGTTATGGTATTAGGTGATCCAGCACAAATCAAACCAGTTCTTACTTTAGATTCTTCAATTCTTGGTATATTGGGAAAACACTATGATGTCTCAGATAAATATCTATCTGATAAAGCATCTACTCAGACTTTAGTTGATAATATCAGTAAATATGGTTTTTATGATGATAAAGGTGAATGGATAGGTATTCCTCTTTGGGTGCATAGAAGATGCAGAAACCAGATGTATGAAATATCAAATATAATTTCTTATGAAGGGAATATGGTACAAGGTAGAGATGTTGACGGTAAAGTAGATTGGTATGATATTTCTGGAAAAGCATCTGATAAATATGTTAAAGAACAAGGAGAGTTTTTAAAAAATAAGATACAGGAACTAATAAATCAAAATCCAAAACTTGTTGAAGGAGATGATAAGATTTTTGTTATTTCCCCGTTTAGACACGTTGCAAATGAACTACAAAAAGAACTTGCAGATTTGTTAAATACTATATCTAGTAAAAATAGTAATAACAAACCAATTAGCATTGGTACTGTTCATACTTTCCAGGGTAAAGAGGCTCCTATTGTATTTTTGGTATTAGGATGTGATGAAAGTAATAAAGGAGCTGCTAATTGGGCTATGGGTTCAGAAAATCCGAATATTATGAATGTTGCAGCAACAAGAGCTAAAGAAGAATTTTACATCATTGGTGATAAAAAATTATTCAAAGAACTTGGAAGTGATGTTATTAAAAAAACACTTGAAGTCATTGAAAAAAGTAACAATGAAAATGTAGAAAAACAATGCGATTAAGAGAATTATTATTGAAATTATTTCTTGTTTTGAATACCCATAATCTACAAGTAACGATTTAAGAGAAGTGTGGAGCAGAAATATTCAGGATATAGACTATCTGTCTATGACTGATAGGAAATGATTTCTGTAGGTATTTCTTAATTCTATCCATGACAGTCTTTCCCATCTTTCTATGGTTAAATCTATACTCCTGTTCATTCAGGAATAAAGGCATCTCTCTTTTGGTTATTCCATAATATATCCCAGTAATATTATTTTTAATATTACCGATTATTATGTTTAACCAGAGTAGTCTATGATCCTTTTCTTCATAGCTAATCTTCTCATTCTTTACCTGTATTTCTTCATTTAGCGTATTAAAGCCTTTCTCTCCATCAGTATTAAGTAATGCATCATGTAATAATACACAACACTTTTCTATCTTTTTCTTATGTGACAGACCAGTATAATCTGTGATGAGTCTCAATTTGATGAACCTAGGATAGTTGTTTTCTTTATCTGTAGATAAAATGCCAAGAATAAGTTGCTGCTTATGACATGAGCTGCATTCATGACCATATGAAGTCTTGGTTTTTCCTACACGCTCGACTAGGTAATACTTATGGCATCCGCAATGATCACATGAGAATTCATCAGGCCATTTCATGGATTTGAAGAATTCAATACAGTTATTGATGCTATTAGAATAGTTCTAAGTGAACTCATATAGAGAAGCTTTCTTTGGCTTTAATACTTTGTTTGACATGTGATTATACCTCCATCTGACTTCTGATCTAATAATAGAACAGATGGAAAATCTATGTGTCTGGTTCAACTTCATGAACGCCGTTTAAACAGTGCTTATGAGATTTAATTTTCATTAGCCAGTGGTTTGTAGGTATTCAAATGGATATTATTTTCTGCAATATAACTTAACGAATCATTTTTTATACGTTCATGACAATTTTGATTCGTTTATGACAAAATAGTTAATTAGTAAAAAAATATATGTAATATGAGTAATTGAGATAGGGGAATCTAATAATCTTCTAGAAAGGAGGAAAGTGTGAAACAAAAATCAATCAAAACGTATAAAAAAAGACAAACTTAAAAATTAGTTTGAATAATTTAGAAAAAATAGAATAATTGAATATTACGGTTTAGTTAATTTAGAAACGTCAAAACCTGATTTCTTAAGAAACTCAATTGCTGATTCTTCTGTTAAAACTTGTTGCTTTATAGGTGGATTAGGATTTCTAAATGATTCATAATCTGAAGGATTAAATGTCTCTCCAGTAAGAATCATATGGTATATGCTGACAAGCATCATTCTTGCAATTGCGATAATGGCTTTCTTGTGGCCTCGTCTCTTTTTGATACGAGAATACTTAATTCCAAAATAGCCCTCCTTATCTTTGATTGCTCCAAGAGCACACTGAACTAATAAAGGTTTTAAATATTGACCTGCTTTAGAAATACGAACTGATTTTTTCTTATTAGCACTTTCGTTATTTGCAGGTGCTAATCCAGCCCAACAGGTTAGCTGTTTATCTGATTCGAATTGTTTCATATCTACTCCGATTTCTGAAATAATAAGAATTGCAGATAAAGTGCTGATACCTGGTAGTTGGGTGATGTGCATGAATTGATCGAACATTGGTGCTGCACGTTTCATCATTTCGATTTCACAGTTATCAATATGGACTTGTAATTCTTCCATATGAGTCATTGACTCATTCATTTTAAACCTTTGATCAGTTTCGATATTGCAGTGTTTAATGGAATCTAGAATCTTATC
>NZ_QTUM01000024.1:0-8698 GCF_003435615.1 Catenibacterium sp. AM22-6LB | reverse complement strand
GCTCTTATTTCTTTGGGCGGTATGAAAGAAAATTTGATTAGATCATGTTTAAATAAATCACAGATCCATTTTGAATCTTTCTTGTCAGTTTTCTTCCCTTTAATTGCTTTGACATATTTTGGATGAGTTAAGTAAATATTGATTTCATCTTCCAAGATGTTGAAAATTGGAATCCAATATTTACCAGTAGATTCCATGCATGCATCAAAGCATTTGTGATTAATGAGCCACTGTTTAAGATTCAGTAAATCAGGGTTTAAAGTTGAAAACGTTTCTTGGATGTATTCGGTAATACGAGTTTTCTTATTAGTAATACCGATTGTAGCCACAATGATATTCTTGTGAACATCCATGCCACAGCAGATTGGTCTAACAATCTTCATAAAAAAATCTCTCCTTTCATTGAAAGAAGAGAAGTGGCATTGACTGCTATCTAAGCTAATCACTCAGTTGATTGTACAATCATAAGTGTCCTGGCTCTAAGTCCAACTTATTTGTGCTTGAAAAGATAGCGGCGACTTATAAAAATTCAGGATATTCTATTTGAGCAGAATTACCTACTCACCTTCACGTGCTCTGTAGTATACCACCTCTCTTTGATTATACTATTATATCGAGAGGCACACTATAGTTTTGGTGGATTTGAGTTTGATTAAATATTTGTGTCCGCGCAACGAAGGCGCGGGGAAATGGAGGAAAATATGAAAGTATTGTTAAAGGTTATCATGCGATTAGCACTTAGTGCTACACTATATTCACATGAAACAATGTCACTAGTAGGAATGTATGAACCAAAAAAGCCAAAACTCAAAAAAGATGGATCAAGATAGTTTTTATCTTGATTTCTTTTTACTATTTATTAGAATATAGAGGGAGTTGATGGGAAATTTATGAAAGCACTGATTATTGATGATGATGATTTTTTTATAAAACAATTTGTTCCACAAGTAGAGCTTCTTATGCAAACTACGTTTAAGGAATATACTGTTGATATTATTAATGAAAATTTCACTAGCATTAAAAGACTATTAGATTATGATATTATATTTCTAGATATAGACTTAAGTAATGAATATGTTAATGGACTGAGAATTGCAACTAACATTAAAGAAAGAAATGAGAATGCTTTAGTAATTTTTGTATCTAATAGAGTAGGATTAGTTCATAGAACACTAGCGGTTCAACCGACATATTTTATAAGAAAGAATAATACATTAAAAGATATGGAAGTTTTAACCATTATTATAAATAGAATTTTTAAAAGACGTCTTGATACTATTCTATTTGAATACATGGGGCGAAAAACTTCTCTAAAGGTTAGTGAAATAATATATGCTGAGTCATTGGGACATAATGTTATATTACATACTATTGATAATACATATGAGTTTCGTTCCAATTTTCAATCATTGCTAAAAAAATTTGATCATGTTAAATTCACACGAATTCATAAATCTTATGTTATCAATATTAATAAAGTATTAGAAATCAGAAAGAATGATATATGTTTAGAAAATAATATAATTTTACCGATTGGTCGAAAATATAAGGCAACAGTGTTAGATGACTACAAGGAGAGTTTATTATATGATATTTAATATTTTTATTAATTTTTTTGAAGATTTTGTCTTGAATTGTTTTTTGGCAAAATCTTTTAATGTAAAAAATAAATTTATGTTTGTCATACTTGGAACTTCATTTTCTGGATTAGCCACAACACTACTTGATAAATCAAATTCAATTAGTGAATATATATTGTTAGGAGTAATATTCTTGATTGAACTCATTCTATTAAGATTTTTCGAAGAAAGAATTACATTTAAGCATATATTATGTGTATTGTTGGGAATTTTCTTGATCATTTTTTCAGATTTTATTGCACTAAGCATTAGTTCTTGCATTTTTTCTATTGAGATATTTGATATTGCTGATAACTATAATATATTTGTATATACAATTATTTTGTCAAAGGTTATATTAGTTCTAGTATCATTTATTGCTACAAGATGCTTACTAAAAGCTAATATGGAATTACAGTTAAAAGAATGGTGGCCATTGATATTGATTGAGATTATAGTAGTAATTTCCTTATTTACTTTGTGTTATGGGATGATTTATTCATTATCTACTACAATAATTATCATTATCATGATTTTATTAAGTGGAATTGCTTTCTTTTCTATGGAGTTATCATACAAAATTCATAAAGAAGAAAAGTTAAAATTAAACTATATGTTAGAATCTCAAAAAAATATTCTTAATCAAGAAACATATGAAAAATTGCAATTTTTGAAGTGTGAAGTACTAGATATGGAACATAAGCTCATGTATATTTTACTTCAAATAAAAAATCAAACAATGAATAACAATATAAAGAAAATTGTCGATAATTATATTAAAAATTTATCTCAATATTCTGCTATATTTATTACTGATAATCCATATTTTGATACTGTAATGTGCTCTAAACTTAATGATTTATGGATAGAAGGTAGAAATTTTAAGATAAGTATATTTATTTCTAAAGATCCATTTTATGATCAGACGAATTTTGTAAAATTACTTTTAGATTTAATTGATTTATTTCACCAAATTAGCACATATTCCTGTGATATTGAAATCTCAATTATCGAAAAAAATCAATTTACTGTGATAAAATTAATAAGTCAACTGTGTAATACTAAAGAATTAGAATTATCGAAACAAGTATTAA
The DNA here is from genome assembly GCF_003435615.1 of Catenibacterium sp. AM22-6LB. Classification (NCBI taxonomy): domain Bacteria; kingdom Bacillati; phylum Bacillota; class Erysipelotrichia; order Erysipelotrichales; family Coprobacillaceae; genus Catenibacterium; species Catenibacterium sp. AM22-6LB. The sequence continues at coordinate 5,985 of NZ_QTUM01000024.1, read as the reverse complement.
ATTATATCAGACAGTTAAATGGCAAAGTACGTTTAACAACGACAGCTAATTATAGTTCAGTTATTATATCTATTGCTCGAGAGGAGCTAGAAAATCATGTATAAAGGAATTAAGGACGCTATTAATGATATAATAAATGATTCTGAATATACAAAAGAAGCTTATATTTATGGATTTAAAGTCATCTTGTTAAATTTTATAACAATACTATCTGCATTACTAATATCACAAGTATATTTAAACCATATATGGACAGGACTATTTTTCTTAGTGTTTTTTATCCCCTTAAGAACATTAATAGGTGGTTATCATTGTAAAAATGCCTATACATGCATAATATCATTTTCAATCATATTTTTTATAACTATTTTATTGATTATATAAAATTATATATGTCTTTTTGACTATCTTTTTATATCTTCTTAAATGTCCGCAAAGCCTTATTTTATAGGCTCTACGGGCATTTTGCTTTTGTGGTAAACCTCACATATCTAGGTCTATCTTCTTATATTTTCGCTATCAAGCGTGGTTAAAATCGTGGTAAATACTTCTATGCGATTAGACGCTGAACCTCTGATTTTGCGGTATCTATGGACGCATGAGCGTACCAGTTCATTGTGATACTGATGTTTGAATGCCCCATGATATACTGTAAATCTTTTGGGTTCATGTTCTTGCTTGCCAGCCTTGTGCAGAATGTATGGCGTAGCGTATGCGGTGTGATATGTGGCAAGGGATTGTCCTTGTGGTGCTTGTTGTATTTCTTTACCATACGGACAAATAAAGTGCTGTAATCAATGGCAACTTTCGGCTTGCCTTTATGATTGACAAACAGAAAATTGCTCCGTCCGTCTTTCACAAATGGTTCTGCCTTTGAGCGTTTCTTCATAACCCGTTGAAATGCCTGTATTGTTTCTCTGCTTAATGGCACTTGCCTTATTCCGCTCTTTGTTTTAGGCGTTTCAATGTAATAGCCCTGTTCCTTGCTCTTTAATAACTGGTGGTCGATAACCACAACTTCATTCTTGAAATCAATATCGGCTACTGTCAATCCACACAATTCCGAGATACGAAGTCCTGTCTTTAACAGTATCAGCACATCATCATAATGCTTATGATACACATTGTCCGTCTTGATAAATGAGAGTAAGGCTTGTTCCTGTTCCTCTGTCAATGCGACTTTCTCTTTGGTATCATTTTCTAGGACTTCACTTAACTTGAAATCAAAGGGGTTTTTCCTCACATAATCATCTTGAATGGCTATGTAGAATGACGCTTTTAACGAGCGTTTATGGTTGTTAATGGTGTTGTAGGAAAAGCCTTTGTCTTTCATGCGTAACGCCCATTCCTTAGCGTCAGAGGGTTTTATCGTATCAATGCTCCTAGCACCTAACTTGTCCTCTTTCAATAACCGCATGAGTTGTTCCCGTTGTTTCATTGTGCTTTTCTTCACATTTGCCCTCTGTGCGTTCTGTTTGGCATAGAGTTGGCAAAGCGTCATTTTCTTGCCTGTGCTGTCGATACCGTCCTCAATATCCCGTCTTATCTGCTGTTCCAGTTCTCGAAGTGAGGGTTTTTCCCGTTTTCCCTTTGGTGTCGGGTCTGTGGGTGTCAATCTCCAAGCATACACATATTTTGTGTTTCCAAATGCGTCTACATATTTATATAAGTATTTCCCGTCTGTTCGTTGGCTCTCTCCAGTATGCAGGATACGACCTTTGTTATCCCGTCTTTTTTCTTTCATGGTGTCTGCTCCTTTCCTTGTTGGAAAGAGCCTTGATATGACTTGTGTTCATCATAACACATACAAGGCTCATTTGCATTAGATTGCGTCCAATTTGTCAATGACCTGTTCAAACTGTCGGCGTTTAATCTGTATGCGGTTGCCATTCATAATGAGCCAGCCAGCGTCCTTGTTTTCCTCTGCCAAGCGTCTTAACTTGTTTTCTCCGATACGGAAATACTTTGACGCTTCTTCAATGGTAAGGGTGTATTTTTCCCATACGGGAATATCGTTGTTGTTCATCAGATACCCCCTTTCCCATGTTTCGTGTCATACTGGATATAGGGGATAAGGTCGGTGCGGTTTATCCTCTGTAAATGGGCGGTTAATTTACTGGAAAGGGAATTGCTGTATCTTGCCTTATCAAGCATAGTTCCTACTTTTTCCAGTCCACCTAATGCGTCATGTTCTTCCAAGAAATAAAAACTTTTGACAGCGGAAATCACGCCACCCTCTGTGAGCCATTGCTGTGTTTCCTCAAGGGAATTATGCTGTTTGGGTACTTGCAGTTTTAAGACTTCCACAGCCCCTAAAAAGCGTTCCCAAAACCGACAAGTTTTCCACCTGCTCTTATTACTTTCGTTTCTGTTTGGTACGACAAAGCGTAGGTTGTTTGCCAATAGACCGAAAGCCAGTTCTCCAAGTTCCAGCGGTCTTTCCTTGAATGTCATGGCAAAAGCATGAGCCTTATCATCACGCAGTTGCATTTCTGTCCGTTTCCAACTGCCGACTTCATCAAGCGTCTTATTATGTTTTGAACAGACTTCCTTATCTTTATCATAAAAGCGGTAGGACAATCCCGATTTGCCAGCACCGATATAAACAGTCTTTGCGGTGTCGAAATCATCAAACTTGCTTTCGTCAAAGTGGTAGCCCTCACTATTAGAAATAAATTCCTCTTTTTCGCATTTCTTCTTTATCTGCTCTATGGTAAAGAATGGTTTTTCGTTCTTATCATCAATGGCAATATCAAGTCTTGTAAAGTGGAAGTTATCCCGTCCGTATCTTCGCTCGCAACGTCGGAATATATCCCCAAAGGTATAATTCCTACTGTCGAGAATACGGAAAATATCATCACAACCTCTGCCAGTCATAACAAGATAACAGCCTAGCCCTTGTGGATTGTCCTCTGTCTTTCTTGCGTTCCCCGATACATAAATATCTCCAATCTGCCAGCGTGCTTGATAGGTCTTGAATTTAACGCTTGCCGGATAGACATTGAAAATGTCAGTCGGTAAACCTAAAATGTGCATGATAACATCTTCAGCGGTTGCAGTATCAAATATAATGCTGATGTAATCAATCTTAACGGATAAATTTTTGTGTGTAGTTATAGTGCATTACTCCTTTCGTACTTCCCGTTTTTTGCGGGTAAAAATCGTGTTTTTTCCTTTATTTATCACAGTTTCTAGGTACTATGACATGTATGCGCAGGGCGGTGTTACATATACGCCCTCTGCGAACGCCTAAAGGCGTTCACTTTCTTCCTGTGCCTGTTCCGTTCTTAACGCTCACGTGCCTTTGGGAGGCACGTGGCTAAACGGAACAGCCCCAGTCAGAAACCCGATTTTCAGTCTGATAGTCCATGCCTATTCATGCTATCAAAATGAAAATACATCTTTTCTATGCTTACTCAAGCGTGTGATTGACCCTATCGTGCTTAATCACTCTATCTGATACGATAATAACGCCATTAGAATTACTTGTCAAGAAGTTTTTGTTGACTTTTCGATATATATTAAGTATGATATGCTTATAAATACCAATAAAAGCAATGAAAGGAGTGTTTATACTAAGTCATGGAGCATTACGAAAAGAAAATCAGTTTCTTAGGAGAAAACATACAGACCATAAGAAAACACAGAGGAATGAAGCAACAGGAACTTGCGGACAAAATCGGTATCAATATGCAGAGCCTTTCCAAGATTGAACGAGGTGTGAATTATCCTACCTTTGATACGTTAGAGAAGATAATGGACGTGCTTGGAGTAACGCCCAATGAATTATTATCGGGAGAATGGAAGTATATTGACCACACCGAGCCTTACATCATGGATATTATCAAACGGGAACAGGACTTTAATGTTTCCTTAGATTATCTGTCTGAAAATGAGTTTTTCAATGATGAAAAAGAATACAGATTTTACATGGAAACTATATTGATTAGATACATCAGCAATTATCTTTCTAATGAGGTTGTAGAAGTAGAAGAACTTATGGAAATCAAACAGTTGATACAGCGTCAAAAAATAGAACGTATGATGAAAGTACATAAGGAAATGCGAGGGTTAGACCGATACAGAGAACAGCCCAAAGAGTATAAATATCACGACCCTTATGATGATTGGATATTCCGTCAACTTGCAGATATTGACAACAGAAAAAACATTCCTAATACTTCTCCACAAGTAGACTTTAATGAGGGAGATTATGAAGACTATCTAAAGGCGAAATGGAACAGAGGTCTTTAATTTCCTCTTGCATGGAAGATACAGCAAACAAAAAGCCCAGTAAAGAGTGCAAAGCACCACCAATGGTGGCAAGGCTCTTGACAGGGCTTTTTCTTTTCTGTTGTGGGGTAATCAAGAGGAAGAAAGAAAAAGTGTGTATTTTCCAAGATAGAAAAATATTAAGGGGTATGTTGATTTTTGTTGTGGCGGATATATGGAACTGGTATAATACGGGTATGAAGAAAACGACAAATTATGAATTTGGAGGTATCCTATGAAACGAGAATTAGGAATTGCTAGATGTGGTCTTGCATGTTGTTTGTGTTCAGAAAATGTTGAGTGCAATGGTTGTGGCTCAAACGGTTGTCCAGGTAATGATACTTGTGAAAATAAAAAATGTTCGGCTGTAAAAGATTTGACACATTGTTATAAGTGTGAAGAAAATTGCAAGAAAGGATTATTGAGAAAAATTAAACCATACACATTTACTTTATTTGCTAAAAAATATGGAGAAGAAAAGCTTTTGGATTGTTTAGAGAGAAATGAGAAAAATGGAGTTGTGTATCATCGAGATGGCATAAACGGAGATTATGATGATTTTGATGATGTAGAGCAGTTAATGAATTTTATCTTGACAGGAGTGCGATAAATCCCAGTTTGACAACTTCATATCCATACACATAAAGCAGTTAGTCTTAGGATTGACTGCTTTTTAACAAAAGACACCGCTTAGGTGTTAAGGGTGTCTTTTTAGTGCTATTTTATTGTCATATCAAGGCTCACTCAATCGTAGTAAATTCGTGGTAAATTGAATAATTTTCTATACTTCAAATTGCTTGAAAGTATAGTGTTTATGCGGATAATCGAAAATTATATATAAAATTTCATAAAATTAATATATATTTTATGCTTGACTATATGTGTATATTTTTTTTTGCATATATTTTAATAATTATATTTAAGCAATCATTAAATAAAAAGTGTAGAGTCATTTCATTATTATATTTAATGATTGTCATATTTATATGGAATCAATTACTGCCTAATCTTCAAATTTTGATATTTTCGGCTACTTTTATAAATTTAGTGCTATTTTCAATAAAAGAATTATCTATAAAATTGCATAATTAATGTAAACGCCAAATAATTGATTATTATGGCGTAACTGACCAATAATTCCGATTTAACCTGATCATTAATTACGATACACTTGACCAATCATTCTGATTAGGTTGATCAATTATATTGGACATACTCCTTTTCTAGTAAAATTATGTAATAGATAAGCATCGAATCTACGTAATATTTTGTAAGCGCCAAATAATATAGATAATATGAAATGACCTCCTAGTTGTCAAAACGTGGATTTAAACTCATAATAAGAATAGAAAAATAAAAGTGAGTTGTTACCATAACGACAATAGGAGGTCACTATGAAAAGTATAATTTATATTGGAATGGATGTCCATAAGAAGACATACAGTTTATGTGCATTATTGAAAGAAACTGGTGAGATTATTGGGGAACTAAGATTCCTGCAGATGTAAGTCTTATCATCAAGTTCATTGAGAACGCCAAGAAATCAGCTGACAGTGATGATGTTCAGATCAAGACAGGTTATGAAGCAGGACGCCTTGGCTATTCTCTTTACTGGCAGTTAGTTGCAAAAGGTATCGAATGTGATATTCTTGCGCCATCAACTATGCATCGTTCTGCAAAAAATAAAGTAGTGAAGAATGATAGAAGAGATGC
>NZ_QTUM01000023.1:0-35367 GCF_003435615.1 Catenibacterium sp. AM22-6LB | reverse complement strand
GCCACTACGTGGCAGGCATAGGTACATGTTTTTAATTATTTCACCTGTCTACTTGACAGAGGCGGTTCATAACGAAGTCAATTTTATCATTCTTACAAATCTTCTCCATTAGAAGCAATAACTTTCTTATACCAATAAAATGAATCTTTCTTATATCTTTTTCCATCCCCTGTACCATCATCTTGATAATCCACATAAATAAATCCATATCTCTTATGCATTTCACCAGTAGAGGCACTAACTAAATCAATACATCCCCAAGGTGTATATCCCATAACATCAACACCATCTTCATTAATGGCTTCAGAGATTGCTTGAATATGACTTCTTAAATAATCAATGTGATATGGGTCATGACATGTTTTATCTTCTTCTAATATGTCTTGAGCTCCCATACCATTTTCTACGATAAATAATGGTAATTGATATCTTTCCCAAAGTTCATTTAAGGCAATACGTAAACCTGTTGGATCAATTTGCCATCCCCAATCTGATGATTTTAAATATGGATTAGAAATACCTCCAAATCCAAGGTTTCCACTTTGATTTTGAACAGTATTTGGATCTGCTGATTGGACAGATGACATATAATAAGAAATTGAAATAAAATCAACTGTTCCTGCTTTTAAAGTTTCCTTATCTTCCTCACTTAAACATAATTGAATACCATCTTTTTTATATTGTTTTAATTTATATGATGGATAATATCCTCGACATTGTACATCGGCAAAGAAATGAAAATCTTGCATAGCTTTTTTCACGATAAACATATCATCAGGATTACATGTATTTGGATAAATTGTAGAATAGAAAATCATATTTCCTACTTGATTTTTAGAATCGATATCATGTAAAATTTTGACCGCTTTAGCACTTGCGATTAACTGATGTTTAGATACATCAGCAGCTAACTGTTCACCAAGTCCATTTACACCAGCATTTAGGAATGGGGCTAAACTAACTGTATTAATTTCATTAAAAGTAAGCCAATATTTAACTTTTCCCTTATAACGTTTTGCAACAGTTTCCACAAATCTTACAAAACAATCAATTGTTCTTGCATCAGCCCAAGCGTTCCATTTATTTGTTAAACCTATTGGTGTTTCATAATGTGATAAAGTGACTAATGGTTCAATACCATATTTAGCACATTCATCAAATATTTTATCATAAAACTCTAATCCCTTTTCATTTGGCTTTTCTTCTAAACCAGCTGGGAAAATTCTTGTCCAATTGATTGATAATCTAAAGACTTTATAGCCCATTTCTGCAAACAAAGCAATGTCTTCTTTATACTGATGATAAAAATCAATACCTTCATGACTTGGGTAATCAAACCCATCAAAGCTTCCAAAAGTTGATCCATCAGGTGCATTAACCATATAAACAGGATCTGCCTTGATTTCTCCATCTTTAGTCTTATAAGTGACCATACGCATTTTCTCACGTGAACCTCTAGTCACACAATCAGCAGTGCTCATTCCTTTCCCATCTAAGTTCCAAGCACCTTCGCTTTGGTTGGCAGCTATAGCACCACCCCATAAAAAATTATCTGGAAATTTTGTCATATAATTTGTCTCCCTTATCTTTTATATAATTTCTAATCTTTTTAATTCATAATATACACCATCATCATCAACACTTTCGCATACGGCTGATGCATATTGTTTAATTTCTTCACAAGCATTACCCATAGCAACACTACGATGACATGTCTTCATCATGTCATAATCATTCATACCATCACCAAAACAAATAGTATCCTCAATACTCATATTTAGTTGTTCAATAACTCTCTTGATGCCTTTACCTTTTGTTGCGTCTACATTATTAATTTCAACCGTATAATAACCTTGATTGAATCCATGATTAATCATATAACAATGCTTAGATATTTTTTGTTTGATTTGTTGGATATATTTCTCATCTTGACATAAGAAAAACAACGTTGGAACAGGAACTTGCTGTTGATAATTTTGAATATGTTGAATATGATTTACCGTTTCTTCTTTCAAACGATTAAGTTCTGATACATCACTTTTGCTATATTGTTCAAAAAAATCAATCATACTTTGTGAATAGAAACTTACAAAGTTTGTTTCTAAATTATACTCAATATCATTTTCATCAAGAAATTTCAAACAATTTTCTAAATCATCTTCAGGAATTGAAATATCATAGATTACTTGGTTATTTATAATAATATAAGCCCCATTACTACAAACCATCCCCTCAAATTCAACATTAGAAAATGATGAAATATTGCAATAATTTCTACCAGTACATAAAAATACATAATGACCATTTGTTCTTGCTTGCTCAATAGCGTATTTGACTTTAGGTGATAATATTTGATTAGATGGAAGAATTGTACCATCTATATCCAAAAATATCGCTTTACTTTTCATAATTTTTCTTATCTTCTATCATCTTATTTCTAATTTGATCTGTAAATTCTCTAACTTTCAGCGAATCTTCTAAACTCATATGTTGACTTTCAATTTTATCAGCTAGCACACAGTCATGGACTTCTTCAATCTCAGTAAAGAAATCATCATGAATGTAATCCTTTGAAATTTTCATTCTAGTACCATCATCTAATAGTATTTTTGCCTTGGTAGGTCTGTAAAATGGTTCGATGATAATCCTGCCTTTTGTGCCATAAATAGTACCAATTTTTGGCTTATCTTCATTTAGCGAAATATCAATACAAGCAGTTTGTCCACTTTCAAAAGTTAGTTCAATAAAATCATTTACATCTACACCTAAATCAAATTGCACCTTCCCTGAAATAGTCTTAATAGGAGAACGAATATAATCTAGAATACTAGCAATACAATAACTTCCTGTATCGTTTAGTACTCCTCCCTGTTCTTTATCAAACAAATAATGATTTGTACTCTTAAAAAATTCTATATACTGTTTAGGAATATAGTTTGAAAAACAAGTTTCTACTCTTGTGATATTACCAATCATACCCTCTTTAATTGAATTTTTAATATCTGAAATTAAAGGAATAAATCTAGTCTTCATTGCTTCCATAAAAAATGTATTGTTTTCTCTTGCCACTTTTGTAATTTCGACATTTTCTTCAAATGTCAAGGTAGCTGGTTTTTCACATAACACAGCCTTTTTTCTTTTTAAAGCTTCAATAGACCATCGATAATGATCCTTATGTCTAGTAGAAATGTAAACAATGTCAACTTTTGGATCATCCAATAGTTTAAAATAATCATCATAAACCATTAAATTTGGAAATTCTGCTTGTAGTTTATCAGCGTTTGTTAGTGATGCAAGTGCATAAATTTCACCTTTTTCACTATAAGATAGTCCTTCCATAAATCTTCTTGCAATTCTTCCAGTTCCAATAATTCCCCACTTTAACATAGCTATTTCTTCTGTCTTTCTTCAATATCTCTTAACATATCAACACGCACTTGATGTCTTCCACCTTCATATTCGCCTTCTAACCATGCATCTACAATCATTTTTGCTAGTTCAATACCGACTACTCTAGCACCAAACGCTAACATATTTGTATCATTGTGTTCTCTAGATAACTTCGCTGAATATGGTTCACTGCAAGTAACACATCTAATGCCATTAACCTTATTTGCTGCTAATGAAATACCAACACCAGTTCCACAAATAACAATTCCTTTATCTACTTCACCAGATACAACTGCATTAGCTACTGCTTCACCAGAAATTGGATAATTAAATCTCTCAGTGGAATCAGTTCCATAATTGACGACTTCATATCCATATTTTTCTTCTATATATGTTTTGATTTGATTTTTGTATCCAACTGCTACATGATCATTTCCAATTCCAATTTTCATAACGCTCTTAACTCCTTTACTAATTCATTATATGATTTATTTTTACCAAATAAAGCACTTGTCCCTAATACAAAACCATCGCATCCCCTATCACTTAATTCTTTTATGACTTGTGGAGAACAAGCACCATCAATGGTAATTTTGAACCCATATTTTTGTTTTAATTTCACTAATTTATCAATTTTATTCTTTGTAAAATCAATAAACTTTTGACCTGCAAACCCCGGATTAACTGTCATTACCATCACATAGTCACAAAGATTAAGCATTTCTTCAATAGACTCAATACTTGTATCAGGATTTACTGCAATACCTGCAAGTTTTCCATTTTCTTTAATATGAGCTAATGTTTTAACGACATATCTTTCACTTTCTGGGTGTATATATATTAAGTCAGCTCCTGCATCCATAAACCAATCCACTTTATTTGATGGATTTTCAATCATCAAATGACAATCAATGATTTTGTCTGTATACTTTCTAATTGTTTGAATGTCCATAATTCCCATCGTCATATTAGGTACAAAGGTACCATCCATCACATCACAATGAAATATATCAACACCTGCTTGATCTAATTCTTTTACCTCTTCTTTTAATCTTCCATAATCAGCACACATCATGCTTGGACATAGTAACATTTTAAATCTCCTCTCCATTTGATTGGCATACTTTCTGATAATAGTAGAATGAATCCTTTTTATATCTTTTAAAGGTTCCCTTTCCTTCGTCATCAATATCTACATAAATAAATCCATAACGTTTTCTCATTTCACCACTTGAAAATGATACTAAGTCAATACAACTCCACATTGTATATCCAAAAAGATCTATGCCTTCTTCTACTGCTTCTTTCATCTTTTCAATATGGGCTTTGTGATATTCAATACGATAAGAATCATGAATTGTTCCATCATCTTCCAATTTATCAATAGCACCTAAACCATTTTCCACAATCAATAATGGTTTTTGATAACGATCATATAATTCATGTAATGAGAATTTCAATCCGTCAGGATCTATTGCCCATCCCCATTCACTTACTTCTAAGTAAGGATTTTTTAATCCTGCTGAAAGATTGCATTTACCATTTTGACTTTCATCTTTATGTGTTGTAACACAAGATGAACAATAATATGAATAAGCAAAGAAATCTGCTTTTCCTTCTAGTAATGTTTGTTTATCTTCATCACTCACATTTAAAGTAACGCCATCTTCTTTCATCACACGTTTGGCATATGATGGATAGGCACCTCTCATCATCGTATCCGCAAATAAGTAGAAATTATCTTGTTTGACTTTTTGGTTTTCAATTTGATCTTTTGGATCACACGTAAAAGGATAACTAAACATACCTGCAATCATACAACCAATTCGATACTCTGAACTAATACTATGCCCTATTTTTACAACCTTGGCTGCCGCAACCATTTGATGATGTAATTCTTCATAAACGCGTTGATAACCATCTTTAGTCACAAAAGGATTAATCTTCAACATAACTTTTAACACATTTAATTCATTAAAAGTGATCCAATATTTAACTAATCCTTGATATTCTGTCATACAAACTTTACAGAATTCGACATACTCATCAATGAGTTGACGATTTGACCATCCACCCATTTCTTCTACATAGAAAGCTGGCATATCATATTTATACATTGTCACAATTGGTTCGATATTGTATTTTTTGAGTTCTAGAAAAACATTTCGATAAAATTCAACACCCTCTTGATTGACACCTCCCTTAATCCCTTGAGGTAAAATACGTGCCCAAGAAATCGTTAAGTTTAATGCCTTAAAGCCCATTTCTCCTAATAAAGCAATATCTCCTTGATAATGATGATAAAAATCAGCTGCAAAATGATTTGGATATATTTCATCTTCTTTAAAAATATATTTTGCACCTTCTGGTAACTGCCCACTATATTGCATGACTTTACCAATTTGTCCATCTTCTGTTTTGTAATATGCATAACGCATGGTATTTTTATCTCCACCTATATAATAATCAGGTTCAACTGGTGATTTTCCACCTTCATTCCAGCCACCTTCAGCTTGAGTTGCGCTAATATCGCCACCCCATAAAAAATTCTTTGGAAAACTCATTTTATACCTCCTCACTTAAATCTTTGCCATTCGTTTTAATCACTTTTTGATACCAATAAAAACTCTTTTTTCTATATCTTTTCATATCCAATAGTTCTTTTTCATTTCGATTGACATAGATAAAACCATATCTTTTCTTCATTTCGCCTTTTGAACTTAAAATATCAATAGGTCCCCATGTCAATATTCCAAAACAATGAATGCCATCTTTGTCTACCGCTTCTTTAATTGATTGAATTTGATTTTTTAGATAATCAATACGATATGAATCATAAACTGTATAATCTTTATTTAATGTTTCTTCTTTTCCTAGTCCTATTTCTAAAACTAAGATAGGTAAATGATAACGGTGATGTAAATCATTTAATCCAATTCTTATTCCAGTATGATCTATATTCCAACCCCATTTACTTTGTGATAAATAAGGATTTGAACTAAACATTTCTTGTTGTAAAACATTTGAAAATTCCATTGGTGATAGTTGAACATCATATTCATGTCCTACTGCAAATGAAAAATAATAACTAAAGCCTATAAAATCCACTTTGCTTTCTTTGAGTAATTGCATTTCTTCATCAGTAGATGGTAGTTGATAATTAAGTTGTGCAAACATATCTTTGATATATTGTGGATATTCTCCATTAACCATAACATCTAAAGTTAAATGATTATAAATATCATTTGCTTTCATGACATTTAAACTTGACTTAGGATGACTATTCTTCGCATAAATAGGTGTATAATTAATCATGGTTCCTACTAGTGCTTGTGGATTATGTTTTTTGACTATCATTCGTAAATAAGCACTTGCAATATTACAATGATGCCAACCATCTAGGATACGTTTATTGATATCAGAACTACTATCCATTAATAACATAACCCCTAGTTCATTTCCAAAATAGGTACTATTTTGTTCATTAAATGGTATCCAATATTTAACTTTTTGACCAAATCTTTTCACTAAAACATCAACATAATCTTTCCATGCTTCCAAAATCGCCTTATTATTCCAAGATCCATATTTATGTAAAAGTTCTAAAGGATAGTCATAATGATAAACACAAATAATTGGCTCAATATTGTTAGATAGTAATTCATCTATAACATTTTCATAGAACTTTAATCCTTTTTCGTTAAGTTGTCCTTCTCCTAAAGGAAAGATACGAGCCCAAGAAATAGAAATACGTAAACAATTAAATCCAAGTTCTTTAAACAATTTTATATCATCTTTATAATGATGATAAAAATCAATGGCATTTTTCCAATCTGAAGAATGTTTATTAATTTTTTTTATATCATAAGTAGTCAATCCTTTTCCATCTTCGTTCCAAGCACCCTCTGATTGCATTGAAGATAATGAACCACCCCATAAAAAATCATGATTAAACATAAATTACATCCTTAAAATAACTTTCCAGTAAACTCACATACTTCTTTATTTAAATATTGACATAATGCTTCCACTATTAATTCTTGATCTAATCCATCATGTAATCCTGAAACAGCTAGTGTTGCAACATGGTTTTCACCTACATAAATAGGAAAAGCTCCCCCTACTGGCATACAATTTGAATCAGCAAAGATGGCTTCAACCGATTGATTTTCTACAACATCAGAAACTAACTTCCAAAAACTACAATGACCAGTTTTTAATACAGTATTTCTTTTTAATAAGGCATAATTAATATTTTTTTGTGATTTGCAATCCATCATATATTGGAATATAACTGCTTGATCTTCTTCCCTAGTAATCTGAACAATAATATCTTTTTGATATTGTTTTAATACATCTAACACAGAAAGCCCTAAATTTAGGGCATCTTGGCTATCAAAATGAGAAAACTTCAATTCATTTTCAATAGCTTCTAATTGTTTTAAATGTTCTTGTGTATATGAAAAATGAAAATATTGTAAATAGTTCTTATCCATGATACACCTACTTGTCACAAGGGAAAATAATTCCAGCTTCAATTCTAGCTTTAGTCATAATCTCATTCACATTGATACTTTCATCTAATTTTTGATAACAATATTTATAATCATTTGTATTGATAGCTTGGACGAAAGCTATAAATTCAGGAATTAAACGATTAAATGCATATTGATCATCAAATTTTTCTTCTGTTCCATCATTAAAATGAATAATTACCTCACCGACCATATTAGGTGGGAATACAGTTTTGATATATCCTTTTGTTCCTTGAATTGTTCCACCATATTGACCACCACAATCTTTTGCAGCAAGGCAATGCGCTGTAAATGTTGGATATTGTAAAACTAATAATCCATTAGTATCAATATTTCTTTCAATAGTAGGATAATATTTGACATCTTGAGGTTTTCCAAACAATCCCATGACATAATGCAAATTATATAAATTTAAATCCATTAAAGCACCACCTGCTTTATTTGGATCAAAAGCAGGTAAGATTTCACCATTTCTAAATGCATCATATCTTCTTGAATATTGTGTATAATTACATTCAACTGCCTTAACATCACCAATTCTAGGTAACCATTCTTTCATTTTTAAGAATGTTTCCATATATACAGTTGTGATGGCCTCAAATAAGAATAATTTTTTTGACTGAGCAAGTTCTTTTAATTCAATAGCTTCTTTCACATGACTTGTCATTGGTTTTTCAACAATAACATTCATTCCTTTTTCTAAAGCCATTTTACAATAGTCAAAATGCAGTAAGTTTGGAACAGCTACATAAACTGTATCAATGCCAGCAGTACATAATTCATCAAAAGATGAAGTTGCAACTTCTACATTGTTTTCTTGACATAATTTTTTTACATTTTCTATTTGGGAAGGAATATCCATAATTGAGATAACTTCAATTCCTTCAATGTTGATTAATTTTGGTAAAAATTCTTGAACGATTGTTCCAGTTCCTACGATTCCTAATTTCATAGTTTACTCCTTTACATAATATTTCCGATAACTTGATATGAGTTTTCTGTATATTGCATAATTTCAAATTTGTTTCCATCAGGATCATGTACCCACATTTGATAAGTTTCTGAAGGTCCCTTAGAAATTTCTGTATCGATTTCTACGCCTCTAGCGATTAACTTATCTCTAGTTTTAAAAATATCATCGACTAATAAAGCATAATGTGAATATCCAATATTTTGATTCCATTTTGCATGTGGTCCTTGACCTTCAAAGCTTGGGAATAATTCAATGAATTGTCCAGGTGCAATTTCAATATAAACAATCATGACTTTTTCTGGATCAGACTCTGCAATCTGTTGATATAATGCATTTCCTTTATTTTTATAAGCTTTAGCTTTTGTGACAATTTTTGGTTTCAACCCTAATTTATTTTCATAAAAATCACGCATTACATCCATTTGTTCTGTAAAAAAAGTAACGTGCATAATTGATTTAAATTCCATTTTATTTTTTCTCCTTTGCGTGCGCCGTTGAAGGCGTTTCATATATATTTCTTTTGAAATCAATGTTCCTGTCAGACATTGTAAAGTACCCGACTTACCTTGAGGGGAAACCCAACGGAGACTACAGCATGTCGGTAAAGCCAAGATGAGTTCCATGAACGAGTGGCTTGGCGAACTAGGCTGTGTACGGTAAAACCTTGATTGGCTGAACCTAAGTCTATAGGTCTAGAGAACTATCAGGTTCCACTCCTGATATCAGCTATATGCATAATATACAGGAAAGGTATTATGCAGATAGGTGTAGCTGACAGCTTACTATCAGTAAGTCAATAGACGAAATAGGTACCTAACCACAGAGACACTATATGGAATGCAAACTACAAGATTACCTAAAGCACATCTTTGTGCCATGGTAACGGAGACATCATAGTAGCCAAATGCCAAAGGAAATAGCTTGGCTATGACGAATGGTGTCAGCATTCAGTTGATTATACGAAAGTCAAATGCCTCGAATGAGGTTACATCCATGTTATTTTTTAATTCTGTTTAAAACAGAACATAACAACATGAGATATTCATTTTACAATTGCATAATCACATTCATCAATGGATGATACTGAATGTGGAAAGCGCAGTGCATTGAAAGGTGACCGCTGCGTTTGGGAAGGGGCGCGGTCTTTAGACTTCGCCTATTTCACTTAAAATAAAGACTACAGTTTCAAACGGGGAGGAAACAGTAGTCTTTATATATCTTATATTTTAAAAATTAGCTATTTAAATCCTCACCATTAGTTTGAATAACTTTCTTGTACCAATTAAATGAGTCTTTTCTATAACGATTAAATGTTCCATGCCCTTCATCGTCTATATCAACATAAATAAATCCATAACGTTTTGAAATTTGACCACTTGAAGCAGAAACTAAATCAAGAGCACTCCAAGTTGTATATCCAATAACGTTAACACCTTCATCAATAGCTTCTTTCATTGATGTAATATGTTTCCTTAAATATTCAATACGATATTCATCATGAATCTGATGATCTTCTGTTAATACATCTTCAGCACCTAAGCCATTTTCAATGATGAGTAATGGTTTTTCATAACGTCCATATAATTCATGTAAAATATATTTTAAGCCATCTGGATCCATAGCCCAATCCCATTCACTATATTCTAAATATGGATTTCTATTACCAATAGACAAGTTTCCTTTTGCCATCTCTTCATCTACTTGATGAGTTGTGATACAGTTACTCATATAATAAGAGAAGGCAATATAGTCAACTTTTCCATCTAATAAATCTTGTTCATCTTGTTTAGTGATATCTAGTTGAACTCCTAGTTTATTCCATACACTTTTAGCATAATAAGGATACTTGCCACGCACTTGTACATCAGTTGTGTAATAACACATATCTCTAAATGTTTCTTGGCTTTTCAAAATATCTTTTGGATCACATGTCAATGGATAATATGCTAAACTGCTAAACATACATCCAATTCGATTTGATGGATTGATTTCATGAGCCAGTTTCACAACCTTTGCACTCGCTACTAATTGATGATGTAATTGAGTTAGATTCATTTGCGAAACTTCTTTAGGTAAATTATATGGTAAAAAAGATGGGATAGCTAAAGAATTAATCTCATTGAAGGTTGCCCAATATTTGACCAAATCTTTATATTCTTCTAAACATACTTTCGCAAATTGATAGAATTCTTCAACCATTTCACGACTTAACCAACCACCAATTTTTTCTTCTAAATAAACAGGTGTATCATATTTTTGTAAAGTAACTAATGGTTCAATCTGATATTTTTGACATTCTTCTAATACACTACGATAAAATTCAATACCTTTTTGGTTAACACCATTTTTATATCCTTTTGGAAAGATTCTTGCCCATGAAATAGTTAAATTTAATGTTTTTAATCCCATTTCACCAAATAAAGCAATATCTTCTTTATAATGATGGTAAAAATCTACGGCTTCGTGATTAATGTAATGACAGTTATCATGCAAAGCATAATGAGCACCATATGGTAGCGAGGCAAAGAAAGGATATATGCCTTCTTTCCCTTCACTATCAATAAAAGTTTTCATTCTCATTTGGGCTTTAGAGCCTACAGTTCCATAATCAGATATAATAGGAGATTTACCATCAAGATTCCATGCCCCTTCACACTGTGAAGCTGCAATATCAGAACCCCATAAAAAATCTTTTGGTATACTCATTATTAATCCTCCTTTCTATTTTGCTTATTCTGTATCTTTTCCTAATGCATATGCAACAACAAATGCAACAACAGTACCTACAACAGTTCCAACTAAAGATTTAAGTAAGTTATCTAATCCACCTGCCAAAAATGCTGTAAATCCTAAGAAGTTAGAAGCTGACAATGCATAAGCCCCTACACCTAATAAACGATGTGATATTGCAGTTGATGCCATACCAATACATGAAGCAAGTAAAATCTTCCATTTTTTCATCCAAATACCATAGATACTTGGTTCAATAACCCCACCTACAACAGAAGAGACTGCACATTCTTTTGCACTTTGTTTTAATTTTTTATTTTTTGTTCTAGCCATTAAACCTAAATCAGTTCCTGCTGTAATCCAACATTGACTAAATACTGTTGGAAGTAATGAAAAGTTAACCCCTTTTGTAAAGAAATCCATAACAAATACACCTGATAATGCTGAGTGCATACCTACACAAATAAATAAGTTATAAACAAAACCTGCAATCATAGAAACTAATACTGGAGATACACTTTCTAACAATGTTACTGGATAAGCAAGCATGAATCCAACTTGTGTTCCTAGTGGTGTAATTAGATATAAAGAAATTGGTAACATAATTAATAATTCTAAAAATCCTACAAAAATAAATTTGAAATTATCTGGAATAACTTTATTTAATACTTTTTCAATCTTTGTCATCATCCAAATTTCAACGATCACTGGAATAATTTGTGTATTTAACGTAATTGGTGATGGTGCAAAACCTAATGGACTTAATGAGCCATCAGTAACTGCTGCCATCCAATCTGGGAATAATTGTATACTAGCAAGCATAATTGCAAATACTATTGAACAATTGAATTTCTTAGCTGCTGTATAAGCAACACCAACAGGAAGGAAGAACATAATTCCATTTTGAGCAAATGAAAGCATCTTGTATAATCCTGAATCTGCACTTACCCAATTAAATCCTACTGGTCCAATAACAGATGAAACTGCAGCAAATAATCCCATACCTACAATAGCAGGTAATACTGGAATAATACATTCAACCAAAGTATTTAACATACCTTTTAAAACTGTTTTAATTGTTTTCTTTTCCTTTGGTTTATCTAAGTTTTCATCAATAGTTGCTGTTGCAGTGAAATGCCCTTGCTTACATACTTCATCATATACACTATTAACAGCTGTACCAATGATAACTTGAAGTTGTTCTCCAACCCAAAGTCTACCATTTGTGTCTTCTAATTCATTTAATTCATCATCTCTTACTAAACTCTTATCTTTTACGTTAAAACGTAAACGTGTAATACAGTGCTCACAGAATGAAACGTTTTCTGCTCCACCAACAAGTTCTAAAATCTTTGCAGCCAAACCTGCATAATCTTTCTTTGCCATAATTTCACTCCTCTATTAATTTTTTATATTCTATCAACATATTCGCGCGTTAATATGTTATTAAAACCAAACAAAAACCTCAAACACACAAAAATCTTACGCTAGTAAAATCATGAATGTTTGAGGTAACGCCCAAAGGTAACGCCCTCTATTGATTGTTTTCACAATCTTCTCTTGTGCATAATCGATTCACATGCAAAATCAAATATAATTTTTCATCATTTGATAAAGCACTTCTTAATGCATCTTCTAAATAAATGGTAATTCTTTCTACTACTTTATTTGTTTCAGGATAACTATTAACTAAAGAAGAATAGATTTCTGAATTTTTTGAAAAAATATATTTATTCTTATTTCCTCTAATAAACAAGTAGTTCATATGCGATACAAATCGCGAATAATTTGAACTATTTTTATCAATCTTGATATTTAAATATTTTTCAATAATCTTCACAATATCTAAAATCATATCTTCGTTTTTCTTATCAACATTTCCCACTGTTGTCATTTCCGCATTCACAATATGTAATGCAATCATACCAGCTTCAATATTAGGAAGTTTCACATTTAATATCTTTTCAATCATCTTTAATCCAAATAAACCAACATCATATTCATTTTCATATAAATGTTCGATATCTTTAATAATTGGAAGACTCATATCTATTTTTTCTTGATGTCTTTTAATCGCAAAATTAATATGATCAGCTAAAGTAAATGCTGTATTTGGATTAATAGATTTATTTAAGACAATACGGCAATAATCTGTAATTTTTACCGCAACATCGAAAACTTCTTGAGGTATGTAAGCAACCATATCCACATATTCTGGTTTTACTTTATAATAAGTTCTATCAATGTTTTTTAATTCAATCTTTTCATTTACTTTTTTATTGAAACCTATTCCTTTTCCAAAAGCAACAACCTCATTGTTGTTATTGTCTAAACATATAACAACATTATTGTTTATAGTTCTTAATACTTTCACAGCCAACACACCTTCTTTTTTCTAATTTTCGCTACATTTCATGACAATAGTTCCAACCGTTACATTTTCTAGATTTTCAATCTGAACAGAATATTCAGGATTAGTAATCACAATTGGTGTCGTTAAATCAATATTCTTTTCTTTCATCAACTTACGATTAATTTTAATCAACGGAGTCCCATGTTTAACTTTATCACCCTCATTAACTAGAACTTCAAATCCTTCACCTTTAAGAGCTACTGTATCTAAGCCAATATGCATTAAAACTTCTGCTTTATTGCATGCTTCAAATCCAATAGCATGTTTTGTATCTGCAATTAATTTTATTTTGCCATCTATTGGAGAATAAAGGGTATCTCCATCAAATATAAAACCAACACCATCGCCCATTAATTTTTTAGAGAAAACTGGATCAAGAACTTCTGAAATATCAATCATTTTCCCATTCACAGGGGCATAAATATTACATTCTTTCTTTTTAAATAGCCCAAACATGTCATTTATCTCCTTATAAAATTTAAACAAAAAAACTCCTCGAAGCGCCACAAAAAAGCAATACTTGCTTTTTCAGGTCAAGCCTCCGAAGAGTTACATTCCTTGAATACGCTATCATTATAATTCATACTACATAATGTGTCAATAATTTTAGT
The DNA here is from genome assembly GCF_003435615.1 of Catenibacterium sp. AM22-6LB. Taxonomy (NCBI): domain Bacteria; kingdom Bacillati; phylum Bacillota; class Erysipelotrichia; order Erysipelotrichales; family Coprobacillaceae; genus Catenibacterium; species Catenibacterium sp. AM22-6LB. Next base: position 20,715 of record NZ_QTUM01000023.1, on the reverse strand, counting down.
GATTTAGTTAAATTTTTCTGATTTTAGTGATTTATTTAAATTTTTTATTTAAATTTTTTCGTTACTATTCACCGATAAAATAAAAAATAGTTTTGATGTAGCACAAAAGAGAGCGTTAGTTAGAAAATATTTCATCTAACTTTTCTAATGCGTTCTCTTTCCTTATATTTTGCTGTTTGTATTATGCTTGTTATGAAGGCATATGCTTTTACACCTCTCATTGTCACAAACAGGTGTGAGAGATATTCTTATGTGCTTTTACGACTCTACACATACATTCAGCTCGATTATTCGTGTATGGTACCGTAAAATCCTTCATGAATCTTAAATGGTCTTCCTTGTATTCAAGCATCCTTCTCATTGTTTTGATATAGTCTGGCTCTATCTTTTTGTTCACTTTTGGATGGGCTTCATCATATCTCTCAAGAACATTCTTTATAATCCCGTCATCTATGAGAGTATGCTTTCTATGAAGAATGCTTTTTCTTCCTCTTTGCTATGATTTTCGTGGAAGTTCTTTATCCGTATTTTATTTTTTAAAATTTCCTGAATAGCTGATATAGTGTTAAACCGCAAACTCTGCACACCCATTAACCGCAAATTATATTACCCTATATAAAAATACAGTTTTTATAGTGACCGCAGTTTATTTCAACCAATAAATCTTATATAAAGAAAAGATGCACTGCTAAAGTACATCTTCACTATAGTTTCTTTTTTTATAAACTTCATTTATGGCATAGGCAATCTGTAAGCTTAATTCCTCATCTTCTGTTTTTTCAAAGATTGCATTTGTATTTCAAAATATATCTGTTGGATGTGCAAGTTCAACGTCTATTTCATAATTATCTATGCGTATATGCCATTCTGACAATAAATGATCAAGGTAACAGCTTATTGCTTTATTACCTGTTGTAATTTCAAAGGTAAAGAATGGCGTAATAGTCAGGTTGCTTATTTCTCCAACGCATTTCTTTTCGTTTTTATTTTTAAATATGTAATCCATAATCTTATCCAAGCATCAGTTCTTTGCTTGCCTTCATTACCAGCTTATTGTCGATTGTTTCCTTGTTGTAATGCATACCAAGTATCAGACTTTTATTTATAAGCTGATTAAGTATTCTTACTGATGTATTCATCATAGAATACAGTGTATGGTAACATTCATCTTTGAACAGATCACTTCTGTAGTTAACTGATTTCAATCTTGTAATCACATAATTTTTGACTTCTTCTTTAAAGCCAGTAAAGGTATAATTCATATTGATACGTTGTCTGAATGGTTCAAGTGCTTTAAGACGCAATGTTCTTAAGAATTCATTTTGTCCTACAAATATAAGTGTACAGTATTCTTTTGAATCATAATCAAAGTTCATAAGCATAATAAATTCTCTCAATGCTTCTTTTCTCAAAAACTGAGCTTCATCAATCGCAATGATAACCTCCATCTTATTTTCTAATGTCAGTCTTTTGAGTTCGTCCTGTATCTGCTTGAACATCTGTGATTTTTTAGTTGTTTCTTCAAGACCAAATGCATCATTAAGCATGCGATAAAAATCAATGGATGTAATAGTTGTCATGCATATATAGATAACGACATAACGGTTTGGATTGAGTGCTTCCAATGTTTTTCTAAGACATGTTGTCTTCCCCATTCCTGGACTGCTCAAAAAGACACCAATTCCTTTGGATCTGATAATAAATTCCAGTCTGTTTGTCATCTGTTTAAAATCATTGGATGTAAACAGTGTTGATACAGCTGCATCCTTGATAAATGGATTTTTATCCATTCCATAATACGTTGTCATTTCCATCAGTAAATGATCTCCTCTCTTCTTGTTTTTCCATTTTCAATTCGATCTGTTCTTTTTAAAGGAACTTTTTTCTTTTGAGATACATCATAAAGATATGTCCCTTCAAAGGTTCTTGGATTATAACGAACGATGACCCTTATTCCTATATAGACAGAAGGAACATCAAAAAGCTGATTTTCAATAAGGACTGTTGAATCTCCATTGACCTTTCTTGTTGTTTCATGAAGAAACACATCATCAAGCCATGAAGCATAGTCAACAGGTGATTTATTTGATAAACTTGCAACTTCAATATCTTTCATATCATACATATAGCGTTCAAGGGGTGTATGATTGTCATTTTCATCTTCTTTTAAAGATGAGTGGATCGTTCTGTTATATTCGTTTATCCATTTATTAAGATCATCATTTAATTGAGATAAGGAACTATAGTCACTACTTTATGTACATCCAGAAATCGCATCTTCATTGTATGAAAGAATCGTTCTATAAGAGCTTTACCTGTTATGTGGAATTCCACATAACAGGTAAAGCTGCTGTCGAATGGGCTGTTGGTGATTGTACAATCGCAATTGTTGGTAAGCTAAGAAACAGAAAATTCTTTTCTTTTGATGATTTAAATGCAGCTATACTAAAGGAACTGGATGTTTTCAATAATAAACCCTTCCAGAAAAGAGAAGGCTCAAGAAAATCAGTTTATCTGGATGAAGAAAAAGATTATATGCACCCTCTTCCTGAAACTCCATTTGAACTGAGTTCCTGGAAGCGTGCAAAGGTTCAACTCAATTATCACATTTCAGTTTATAAGATGAATTATTCTGTACCGCTTGAATATGTAGGCAATTATGTAGATGTCAAACTGACCAAGAATACTGTAACTGTCTACTATAAAACGAATCAGATCTGTTCACATCAGAGACTTTATGGACGTAAGAATCAATATTCGACTAATGAAAGTCATATGCCTGAAAATCTCAGAAAGTTCCAGTGGAACAGAGAACGTTTTGTAAACTGGGCATTATCCATTGGTCCAGAAACAACGAAGGTTGTAGAAAGATTATTTGAACGATGCAAAGTAGAAGAACAATCTTATAAAGGTTGTCTATCATTACTTAAATTATCTGATAAATATGGAAAAGCCAGACTTGAAGATGCGTGTAAATTGGCGTTGAAGCACATCTATCAGCCTAGCTATAAGAATATTAAAATGATTCTACAATCAAATTAAGACATGAAAGATAGAAGTGCTGCAAATAATAAACACGTATCAGATACGCATGCATTTGTACGTGGTAAAGATTATTACGGAGGAAGAAACAATGAGTAGTCAGGATACAGTAAAAAAGCTTAAACAGATGAGATTGCCTGTAATAGCTGAACAGTATGAAATTCAATTAAGTGATCCAAGCTATAATCAGTTATCATTTGAAGAGAGATTTAAGGAACTGATTGATATGGAATATGAAAGCAGAGTCAATCATACAATCACAAAATATATAAAAGATGCCCACTTTTATGATTCTACAGCGAGCATAGAAGATATCAACTATAATCCAGATAGAAAACTTAATCGCTCTCAAATGGAAGAACTGGCTACAAATAATTACATAGAAAGAGGTCTCAATGTCATATTTGTAGGTGCTTCAGGCTGTGGAAAGACATGGCTGTCTAATGCATTAGGCGTACATGCCTGTCGAAATAGAAAAACAGTGCTGTATATCAGATTGCCTGAATTATTTTCAAAATTTGAAGAAAAGAGAATTCAAGGAAAATACAGCGATTACTTAAAAAAGATAAGGGAAATATGATCTGTTGATTATTGATGAATTCTTATTGAAGCCAACAAACGAACCTGAAAGAAGCGACCTTCTGGAGTTAATGGAAATTCGTTGTAATAGAAAATCAACCATTTTCTGTAGTCAATACTCCTTCGATGGATGGCATCAATTATTAGATGACGGCCCTATTGAAAACGCTATTCTAGATCGAATCATTAATAGTTCATACCTAATTACTTTACACGGAAAATCATTACGTGAGGAATGCTCAAGAATAAAACAATAAAAAAGGAGAAGGCATAATAATGATAAAGAATTATTATGCCTTCTTTCAAATTAATTGTGGACTTCCAACCGTATTCAATTTTTTGGTGAGGTGGACTTCTCTACCGTAACGAATGGTCTTCCATTAGCGGAATACTCAGCAAGAACAAAAAGTCGCTCAAATCACTGAATTTAACCTTGTAGACGACTAAAACGTTTATTTTAAACGGAAAATATAAACTAGTTACAAAAAAAACATTGATCTAATCAACGTTTTTTTTGTTTTATTTTTATTCTACGCCAACAATGAATGAGTAAACTGGCTGTTTACCAACATGAACTTCACATTCTACATCTTCATAGTTTTCTTCAATGAAGCTTCTAGCTGCTTCCTGTTCTTCTTCTGTTACGTCTTCACCACAAATAAGTGTAACGATTTCAGAATCTTCATCTACAAGATTGCTTAAAACATTCTTTAATGCTTCTAGCTTATCTGGTACACAAGCCACAATTTTCTTTTCACATAAAGCCATATAGTTATTTGCTTTAATTTCTAATCCATCAATTGAAGTATCCTTGATTGCGAAAGTCACCTGACCAGTCTTTACATTCGCAATAGCTTCCTTCATTTCATCCACATTTTCATCCAATGTTGCTTCTGGATTATACATGATGGCAGCTGATAATCCCTGAGGAATAGTCTTTGTAGGTAATACAACAACGTCTACTTCTCCTTCTAATACTGTAGCAGCCTGCTGCGCAGTCATGACGATATTAGAGTTATTTGGAAGAATGATAACATGCTTTGCATTCACACCCTTGATTGCTTTAACGATATCTTCAGTTGCTGGGTTCATTGTCTGACCACCAGATACAACATGATCACAATTTAATTCAAGGAACATATCCTTAATACCATCACCTGCAGCCACAGAAATAAGAGCCATTTCCTTAGCAGGAGCCATTGGGATATCTTCTTCTTTTTCTTCTTCAGATACTTCAGTATTCACTACAGTTACCTTAGTGAATTCACCAAAACGAAGACCTGTATTTAATGCATTACCAGGCTTTAATGTATCTACATTACCAATAACCTTGTTATCTTTCTGTGCTACATCTACGTTCTTACCTGGTAAATTCTTTAACTCATTGATGAAACCATCTAAGTTGAATGCATTCATCTTTCTGTCATCAATCTTTAATGTGAACTGTACACGATAACCATAAGGCTTTTCTTCTTCCTGTACAATTTCCACATCACTTGCAGCACCAACATTATCTACTTTTTCAATCACTTCACCAGCAAGAGCAGCCATGAAACCAGTTAATACAAGTAATAAACCAGCTCCTCCTGAGTCAACTACACCTACTTCTTTTAATACTGGAAGAAGTTCAGGTGTATTATCTAAAGACTTTTCAGCACTCTTTACAAAGTAAGAGAACCAGTCTTCAATTTCCATATCTGGCTGTACATACTTAGCAGCTGCATCAGCAGATTCTCTGATAACTGTTAAGATTGTTCCTTCTACTGGACGCATAACTGCTTTATAAGCCACTTTAGCACCAGAAGAGAATGCATCAGATAATTCTGCAACATTGGCAGTTTCTTTTCCCTTAAGTGATTTAGCTACACCTCTAAAGATCTGAGAAAGAATAACACCAGAGTTCCCTCTTGCTCCCATTAATAAACCCTTAGAAAGAGTTTTAGCGATATCACCAATAGATGTATCATCAGCAAGCTTTTCAACCTGTTCAGCCCCAGAATTGAATGTAAGAGACATATTAGTACCTGTATCTCCATCTGGTACTGGGAAGACGTTTAAAGCATCTACCTCAGGATGATTATTATGTAATACGATAGCCCCGCTTAAGACCATCTGTTTAAACATTTTACCGTTAATTTCCTTCATGCTTCATCCTCCTAGTCCATTACACGGATGCTCTGAACATAAACATTCACAGCTTCAATATCAATATCTAGAGTCTTTTCTAGTACATATTTAACTTTCTTCTGTACTTCATATACGATTTCAGAAATCTTCACACCGTAACCTACAATAATATAAAGATTAATAATAGAACCAGTCTGACCTTCTTCAACAACAATTCCTTTAGAATAATTATCTTTACCTAGAAGATCATAAAAACCATCCATCATCTTCTGGCTAGCCATACCTACAACACCATAACATTCTGTTGCAGCTCCACCACAAATAGTAGCAATAACGTCAGTTGAAATATCTATATTTCCAAGATCAGTTGTTTTTTTAATCATATTGATTCCTCCATTTTTATTCTTTTTTTATAATAGTAATTATATATCATATACACAAACATTACAAACAATTAGGATTATAGCAAACAATAAAGATTTTTCAATCCTTATTTTGTCCATATATTCAACTTTTTTTACATTTTGTACAGATTAATAAAAAAAATGATTGATTTTTGATGAGGTAGATGGTAAAATACACGAGTATGTGAAACAAGTAAAAGGATGGTGAATTCAATGTCTAGAAAATGTCAGCTTAGCGGTAAAGGACCTATGTCTGGTAACAACCGTTCTCATGCATTAAACGCTACAAGAAGAAAGTGGAATGTTAACTTACAGAAAGCTACTGTCATCATCGATGGTAAGCCTACAAAGGTAAGAGTTTCTGCAAGACAGTTAAGAACTTTAAGAAAGAGCGCTTAATCGATATAATAATAGAGGCTGGTAACAGCCTCTTTTATTTTACTATGTCTAACACTTCTATAAGTTTGTCTATTTCGTATGTGACAGCTTGAGAAGTGTTTTTTTGATGTTCTGGATTAAAGTAGCATGTATCGATGCCAGCGTTTTCTCCACCCTTTATATCGCTTGTAAGTGAGTCTCCAATAATAATTGTGGTATCAGGATCATAGTGGGTCTTTTCTTTAATATAATTAAAGTATGTAATATCTGGCTTTTCATACCCTACATCTTCTGAGATGAATATATCATCAAATAAGTCATAAAGCCCTGTACCCTTTAATTTGCCTAACTGAGCGACTTTTGAGCCATTTGATGCCGCATACTGCTTGCAATGTGGTTTAAGTGCCAAAATGACTTCTAAGGCGAATTCATTCAAACAATAATAAGTACCTAATGCTTCCTGATAATCTTTATTAAACTGAACACCATCAATAGAAACATTAAGCAATGTAAAAAAGTCTACAAAACGTTTCACCATGAGTTCATTTCTTCTTGAATGATCCTTTTCAATCATCTTCCAGCATTCTTTATTAATCTTTTTGTATTCTTCAAATTGTGCTTCTGTCATAGATACGCCATGTTTCTCTAAACATTTTTCCATGCTGATTTTTTCAGACATTTCAAAATTAAGAAGTGTGCCATCTATATCCCATAATATAGTTTTATATTTCATACTAACCTCCTTATTTCATTATACAAAAAAGATAGGAATACTCAATATCCCTATCTCTTGAATGATTTCTTAAATTGATCAAAAATAGATTCTTTTTCATCTAATTCTTTAAGTTTTGTATAAAGGTCTTTTTCTTTCTTGCTTAACTTCTTAGGAATAGAAACGTTAACCTGAACATACTGATCACCATAAGTATCACCACGCATGTTCTTGACACCTTTACCCTTAAGTCTCATGACTGTACCAGTCTGTGTTCCTGCTGGAATCTTCATAGTGACATCACCATAAACAGTAGGTACTTCAACTTCACAGCCAAGAGTTGCATCTACTGCAGAAACTGGAACTGATATAGAAATATCATTACCGTTTCTCACAAAGTATTTATGTGGACGTACATAGATTTCTACATATAAGTCACCATTAGGTCCACCATTCACACCACGCTGTCCTTTACCAGCGACACGTAACTGCTGATGAGAATTAATACCAGCTGGGATTGTTAATTCTACAGTGACATTCTTATTAATATATCCTGAACCGTGACAATGTGGACACTTATCCTTGACTACCTTACCTGTACCATGACAGTCTGGGCAGACTGATTCATTAATGATAGTACCAAATGGTGAACGCTGCTGTACTCTAATACGTCCTGTTCCACCACATCTAGAACATGTATGCACATCATTAGGATTCTTTGCACCTGTACCATGACAATGAGAACACTGTTCATCATAGTTAATCTTAAGTTCTGTCTTTTTACCCTTGATAGCATCCATGAAATCAATTTCTATCTGAACATAACGGTCTTCACCTTTTTGTGGTCCTGTAGGTCTTCTAGAACGTGACTGTCCTCCGCCAAAGAATGAACCGAAGATATCCCCAAAGTCCATATCTTCAAATCCGCCAAATCCCTGGCCACCAAATCCTCCAGCGCCTGCACCACCCTGTTCAAATGCTGCATGTCCATAACGGTCATAAGCAGCCTTCTTATTCTCGTCAGAAAGAACTTCATAGGCTTCATTAACCTCCTTGAACTTGTCTGCTGCATCTGGCGCTTTATTCACATCAGGGTGATATTTCTTTGCCATCTTACGATAAGCACGTTTTATTTCATCTTTTGAAGCATCCCTAGATACACCAAGGACTTCATAGTAATCTCTCTTATCTGCCATAAATTACACCTCATTTAATATAAGCCAAGGGGATTACCCTTGGCTTTCTTGTTAGTTCTTTTCAGTAAAGTCTGCATCAACGAAATCATCGTTATTGTTGTTAGATGAAGTGTCTGCACCTGCTGTGTTACCAGCATTCTGCTGCTGATACTGAGCAGCAGCCATCTGCTGAGCGATCTGTTCAAGTTCACTCATCTTAGATTCAAGAGTAGCCATATCATTATTGTCTAATGCAGTCTTAAGTTCATCTCTTAAAGCTGTAGCCTGGTTCTTCTGATCTTCTGGAAGGTTAGCACCCTGTTCAGCTAAAGCCTTATCAATCTGGTTGATCATAGCTTCTGCTTTGTTCTTAGTTTCGATGTCTTTACGTTTCTTTTCATCGTCAGCCTTGTTGCTTTCAGCTTCCTTAACCATTCTATCGATTTCTTCTTCACTTAAACCTGTAGAGTTTTGAATAGTGATAGACTGTTCTTTGTTTGTCTTCATATCTTTTGCTTTAACGTTTACAATACCGTTAACGTCGATATCAAATGATACTTCAATCTGAGGAATGCCTCTTGGAGCTGGTTCAATACCATCAAGTTTAAATAAGCCTAACTGCTTATTATCTTTAGCCATTGCACGTTCACCCTGTAATACGTTGATATCTACAGCTGGCTGGTTATCAGCAGCAGTTGAGAAAATCTGTGATTTAGTAGTTGGGATAGTTGTGTTACGAGGGATTAATACTGTCATAACACCACCCATAGTTTCGATACCAAGTGATAATGGTGTAACATCAAGTAATACGACATCCTTAACATCACCAGTGATAACACCACCCTGGATTGCAGCACCCATAGATACTACTTCATCAGGGTTAACTGACTTGTTAGGTTCTTTTCCTAATAATCTCTTAACTGATTCCTGTACTGCAATGATACGAGTAGAACCACCAACTAATAAGATCTGATCGATTTCAGAAGCAGATACTTTCGCATCAGTTAATGCCTGTCTTACTGGAACTTCTGTTTTAGCAACTAAATCAGCTGTTAATTCATCAAATTTAGCTCTTGTAAGAGTCATATCTAAATGAAGTGGTCCATTAGCACCAGCAGTGATATATGGTAATGAGATCTGAGTCTGCATCATACCAGATAAGTCTTTCTTAGCCTTTTCTGCAGCATCTTTTACTCTCTGCATAGCCATCTTATCAGCGCTTAAATCAACACCGTTTTCTTTCTTGAATTCAGAAACCATGTAGTCCATAACTTTCTTATCGAAGTCATCACCACCTAAGCGGTTGTTACCTGCAGTGGCTAATACATCAAATGTACCATCATATAAGTCAAGGATAGAAACATCGAATGTTCCACCACCTAAGTCATATACTAATACTTTCTGTTCCTGTTCAGTTTTATCTACACCATAGGCAAGTGCAGCAGCTGTAGGTTCGTTGATAATACGTTCAACATCAAGACCTGCAATCTTACCAGCATCCTTAGTAGCCTGACGCTGAGCATCATTGAAGTAAGCTGGAACTGTGATAACTGCCTTAGTTACTTTTTCACCTAAATAGCTTTCAGCAGTAGCCTTTAAGTTCTGAAGAATCATTGCTGAAATTTCTTCTGGTGTATAATCACGACCATTTACATGTTCTTTATAGTTTGTACCCATATGTCTCTTGATTGATGCTACAGTATCAGGATTTGTAACAGCCTGACGCTTTGCAGCTTCACCAACGATGATTTCACCGTTCTTGAATGCAACAACTGATGGAGTTGTTCTCATTCCTTCTGGATTTGCAATTACTTTTGCTTCACCATTTTCCATAACACTGACACATGAATTTGTTGTACCTAAATCAATACCAATAATTTTACTCATAATAAGTTCTCCTCCTATTAATCCTTATTCACTTTCACTAAAGTTGCTCTAATTACTCTATCTTTTAACATATAACCTTTTTGTAATTCTTCAGTCACAATATTTGGACCAAAGTCAGGATTATCATCCTGCATGACTGCCTGGTGCATATTTGGATCAAATTCCTTACCCTGTGCTTCAATCACAGTTACACCATTCTTACCAAGAATATTCATTAACTGGTTCAAAATCATCTTATTACCCTTAAGAATATTCTTACCTTCTTCGCTTTCAGGTTCAACAGTTAATGATCTTTCATAGTTATCAATAACTGGTAATAACTCTTCAATAAAAGACTGCATTGCATACTTTAACTGATTCGCATGTTCATTTTTAAGTCTTTTCTTTAAGTTTTCCATATCAGCGAATACTTTATAATAATCTGTCTTCCACTTGTTGATTTGAGATTCTAAATCCTTAATCTTTTCATCTTTAGGATCTACTGTTTCTTCAGCTGTTTTTTCAGTTGCTTCTTCAGTTGTTTCTTCTTTTACTTTTTCAGCTTCTTCCTTAGTAGATTCTTCAACAGTTTCTTCTGCTTCTTTCTTCATTTCTTCTGCCATGGTCTCACCTCTTCTACTCATCATTTTCCTTGATGATTCTTTCTATATTTTCAGTAATATATTCTACAAGCGATACAACTTTCTTGTAAGGCATACGTGTTGGACCGATTACAGAAATCGTTCCTTTACTAGCTCCTCCTGTATCAAAAGAAGATGAAATAACTGATACATCATCAAGTCCAGATACATTTGAATCATCACCAATTAATACCTTGATACCATCATCATCAGTTGGTGCTAAGAAATTCCAGTTTGATGAATTTTCAAATGCACTCACTAATTTTCTTAACTTGTTGACATCATTGTATTCTGGTTGATACAGCAAATGATCTTTACCAGAGAAATATACATTGTTTCTTGCAAACTTCATAAATGCTTCTAAGAAAGCATTAAACAAGATTTCATGTTCCTTGATTCTCGTATTGAGGATTGGCTTGACATCGTTTTCTAATCTATCTGCCACCTGATTAATTGGCGTTCCTACTAATGTGTCGTTCATTACCGCCACACAAGATTGTAAATCATCCAAACTCAATGTCTCAGATAAAGTGAAAACTCGATTTTCTACATGTCCCTTATCCGTTACAATAATCGCAGTCACATTGCGCGTCCCAATTGGAACAAGTGTAATGTTCTGCAGAGATTCATAACTTGAATTAGGTCCTAGAGCAACCGCCGTTAGATCAGTCAACTGGCTTAACATTTCGCAGCTTTCTTTAATCAAACTATTCAATGATTGATGTGTATCACTAAAGATAGTTGCAACCTGATTCTTTACCTGTTCATCGACATTTGGCTGAAGCAAAGTATTTACATAATAGTAATATCCCTTCTTAGAAGGAACACGACCAGAAGATGTATGTGTCTTCACTAGAAAGCCAAGTTCTTCAAGCTTGCTCATTTCATTTCGAATAGTGGCGCTTGAATATGGTAATTCATATTTTGTCATTAGAAGCTTAGATCCAACAGGTTCTGCTGTTTCAATAAACTCTTCGACAATATATTTAAATATAAGCATTTGTCTTGCCGAAAGCATTCCCAAGCACCTCCTTAGCACTCTTTTTCCTCTTGTGCTAGATTCATTATACATTCTTTTTTAGCAGTGTCAAGACTTTAGTGCTAGTTTATATTAAAAATGGTTTCTCTAATTTGAGAAACCATTTATTCTGGTAAGAAATCTAGAAGAATGGAATTAAGAAGATCGAGTGTATCATTTGTTTTCAAATGATTGTTTTCAATAATCAACGAATGATTACCAAGGTTCTTAGTGAGAGCTTCTTTATAGACATCTTCTACAGAACAATGATATCTTCTTTTAAATTCATCAAGGTCTAATCCTTCTTTTAGACGTAAAGACATCATAAGATGATTAAACATTGTATCTTCAATTGTTTCTTTTTCTATATATATTGTATTCTTCCCCTGCAAGTAATCAGTAAGACTACGCGAGTGAGAAATAAGTTCATTATCTATTTTACCTGTCGCACCAATGCCCACACCATAATAGTTATCATAATGCCAATAAACTTTATTATGTTCTGATTCATGATTTCCTAACGCATAGTTAGAGACTTCATAGCGATGAAAACCAGCATGAGAAAGTGTCTCTACAATATAATCACTCCACTTTCCTTCTGTTTCTTCATCAAGAGGTTCAAAGGAATCATATAAACGTGTATGTTCCTCCAATATAAGTGAATAATAAGATAAATGATTAACAGGAAGTGATAGGGCAATATGCAAGTCTTCTTTTACATCTTCTAAGGTTTGTCCAGGAAGTCCATACATGAGATCAATAGAGATATGCTTAAAGCCTATAGCCTTTGCATTTCTTACTACTTCTTTCGCAATATCAGAAGTATGATAACGTTCAATCCTTTTTAATAAATCATTATTAAATGTCTGTACACCAACGCTTATTCGATTGACACCATGAGTATGCATACATTCTAGTTTATCAAGCGTTGCTGATTCAGGATTGACTTCTATTGTATATTCAAGAGTATCATCACCTACAAAAGGATCAACCATGCTTAATAAGATATCTAATTGTTTTAAAGAAAGAGCACTTGGTGTTCCTCCTCCTATATAAATAGTTCTCATTATATGATGGGGAAGAGCGTTAAGTTCTTCCTTTAATCGTTCTAGATATTTTAAGACAAACTCTTCACGATAATAGACCTTTGCGAAATCGCAATAAGAACAGATATGATCACAAAAAGGAATATGAATATAAAGTGCTTTTGTTTCCATATTATATCCTCATCAAGAAGAGTTCTAATCCTCTAAATTTATCTACTGTACCTGTCTTGATTGCATAATCTAGTTCTGACAAGGCATAAAGTTTTTCCATGAGTTCAGTGATATCAAAATGTGCTGCATTTTTACGAATTGGATAGATAGCACGAGGATTAAGACCGAGTGCTGAGGCAATATCATTATCACGATATCCCTTTTTACTCATAATAGAGACCTGATAGAGATTACGTAATGCATTCGCAATTAAACCAATGAGTTCTAAAGGATCATGTTTCTTAGAGATTAAGTCTTGATAAACACGCATTGTATTTCTTAAATCATGATTCAACAATGCATTCGTTAACTTAAAGACATCCTCTTCAACTCGTGGTGGGACTAATCTTTCAACATCTTCTTTCTTTATACTATGTGTATAGAGGCATAATTTCTCTACCTGATTAGAAATAGTGAGAAGATCATTTCCACAGCGTTCTAGTAATAAAGCAAGAGCATTGTCTTCAATAGAGGCATTTCTATGAACAATGGCTTCTCTAGTAGCCTTATAAAGCTGATTGAAGGTTAATTTCTCTACTTCATACCATTTCGCATTTTTACGTAATGATTTAACTGCTTTCTTTCTTTCATCAAAGTTACGCTGATCATGATATATTACAAATAATGTTGTTGGATTATCATGTTCAATATAATCTAAAAATAGTTTAATATCTTCATCTGTGACTAGCTTCTTTTTAGGCTTCTCTTTTGTAAGAAAGATTGGATTCTTTAATACAACCATCTTATATTCTGTAATAAAAGGTTGTGTTAAAGCATCTTCAATAATGTCCTTCATAGGTGTTTCACCTGCATGATAGACCATATAGTTCATGTCATCACTTGTGCATTGATATTTCTTTTTTAAGTCTTCTAATCTTTGTGCAAGTAATAGTTTTTCTTCTCCATATAATACAATATTCATAGTTCTCCATCCTTTTGTCCTATTCTACCATAAATTTATTAATAGCGGTAAACAAGATGTTCTCCTAAATAAGTGATAATAGAAAAGCTGCCATCAAGATCTGTACGCAGTATTTTAATCTTTCTTTCTTCTAATCGTTTAATAACAATACGAGCCGGGTGACCATAAAGATTATGTTCGCCTACACCAATCATCGCAATACGCGGATGAACCATTTGAAAGAATGTTACAGAAGAAGAATAACCACTGCCATGATGTGCAACCTTTAAGACATCCACATCTATTTCCCCATATTTCTTATAAAGATCTTCTTCTACGTTACTTGGGATATCACCTGTAAATAAATAATTATAGCCTCCTGTTGTGACTAACATGACTAATGAGTTTTCATTAGTGGAAGGATAGATAACATCACTTTTAAGCATCTTGATTGTAATGAGCTTATTCTTCTCTTCTTTCTGATACGTATCAATAATACGCTTGACTTTATATTTCTTCTTTAATGAATCTAATGCACCATAGTGATCATAATCATGATGAGATATATAAACTCTATCAATACACGGTATACCCTGTGATTTAAGATAAGGGATGACATTATGTGAGGCAATATCATATTCCCTATTACCACCTGTATCAATCAAATAATTTCCTTGATTAAAAGGGAGACGAATGAGTGAACAATCTCCCTGTCCTACATCAATAGTAGAGACCTGCGTATAAGGTTTATAGATACTATATATATGGAAGCCAATCAGTAGTGCGCAAAACAACGACATAGAAAATTGAATACTCTTTTTTTCTTCTAATAATAAGAAGATATTAAACAAGATAATGTAATAAAGAATAATAAATGAGAGGGTTGGTTTTTGAAAGATGATTTCTGCATTCAATGAAGTAATAAAGGTAAGAATCATCTGCTGGTAGCCAATCATCATCTTCATAATTAGATCTATTGGAAAAATAAGAGAGAGAAGTGTCACAATATAAAAACAGGATATAAAAGGAGAAAGAAGAACTGTTAAGAAATAAGAAAAGATATTGATAGAGAAATTAAGTGAGAGGACAATAGGAATACCACCTAAATAAATAAGGAAAGAGCGGTATGGGAAATGTTTGGTCATAATGACAAGAAAATAAATAAAATATGAAAAGACAAAAGAGATACTAAAAATGATATAAGGATTCTTTATAACATTAACTAATACAAGAAATGATAAAACATCTAGTTGATTGAACTTCTCCTTCACAAGATCATAAATTACTAACATATAAAAAGCACGATGAAGAGATATATTATAAGGTATAGAAAAAACATAAAAGCCTATAAGTACTTTAATAATGATATCTGCAATATCATCACGTATAAATGATTTAATAAGACTGAGACATTTGTAGAGCAAATGAATATGCATACCTGAAAGAGCAAACATATGTACAAGAGAAAGACTTGTGAGGAGTGAATAGTCTTCTTTAATGGCGTCATCTTTAATGCCTAAGATAAATAGCTTCTGATAGCTTTTAATAGATTTTGAGGAAGAAAACTGTTTTTCTAATAATTGATAAAAAGAGGGATGAGATGAGACAGAAGTAATATGAGTGATTTTAGCCTTTGCGACGATTTTGTTGGCTTTAAAAGAATGATATTCATCATAACCTATAGGATCTTTACAATGCTTGATATCTAGAAAGTTCAATTTGACAAGTACTTCATCATTATATTGAAACTTATGATCTGTATAGGCTTTAATCTTCCCATAATCTGTATTTAAAATAACATAATTATCTCTAACATCTTTCACTTTTCCAGAAACAATAGAAGGCACTTCTGGTGAAGTCACTGGTCTTAATATAATAGGTAATAAAAAAAGAAGAAATAACATCTTTCTTCCAAATCGTTTTACTAGATAAATTAAATAAGCTAGTAGAAATATATAAAATAAAGGATGAACAAGATAAGCAACAGATAGTAATAAGACAAATACTGCATAATATACTAAATGATATCTTAAAGGCATAAGTAGTCGCGGTAGATGAGATATTTCTTCTCACCGATTCCTTGTATATTCATAATGTCTTCTATTGTATAAAAGGGCTGTATCTGCCTATAATCTATAAACTTCTGTGCTGTTTTCTCTCCTACTCCTTTTAATGTCATAAAGTCTTCTATTGTTCCTTTATTGAGTGAAATCATATTTGCTCTTTTTTCCGGTAAATAAAGACGCATCTCTGCCTGGATACTTCTATTCATATTTAAAGATTCCATGCAGGCATTTTCTTTAACTCCAACTTCCTTAACCAAATCACTCATTGTCATCCCTTCTTTTATAGGGACTTCTCCTGTCTTGTTAAAAGCACCTTCTAATGTAATATAGACTTCTGATTTTTGTGTTGAGCTGACCTTCTCAGGCTTTTGATAACCATATATAAATGAGGCAATACTTAGAAGAATCAGCCCTATAATCTTAATTTGACGCATAAAAAAAGAGAATTAAATTAATTCTCTCTTGTAATATGAAAATGCCTATAAGCAAGATCTGTCGCAATTCTGCCTCTTGAAGTACGTTTAATCAAGCCTTTTTGTAGTAAGTAAGGTTCATAGACATCTTCTAATGTCATTCTTTCTTCACCAATGCTTGCAGCAAGTGCTTCTAATCCTACAGGGCCGCCTTGGAAACGATTGATGATACCTAGTAAGTATTTATGATCGACATCATCTAGTCCTAGATTATCTACTTTTAAACGATCCAATGCCTGCATTGTACGGTCTTTAGTAATGATTTCATCACCATAGAACTGCGCAAAGTCTCTGACACGTCTAAAGAGTCTATTCGCAATACGTGGCGTTCCTCTTGAACGTCTGGCAAGTTCCATCTTAGCTTCTTCTTCCATTGTCATACCATAGACTTTACTTGTACGAGAAATGATATCTCTGAGTTCTTCATCTTTATAATAATCAAGTTTAGCCACAATACCAAAACGGTCACGTAATGGAGCAGAAATATCTCCTGCACGTGTTGTCGCTCCTACTAATGTGAAAGGAGGTAAATCAATACGTACAGAACGTGTTGTCGCATCTTTACCAATCATAACATCTACACAGAAATCTTCCATTGCAGGATATAGTATTTCTTCTACGACTTTATTTAAACGATGAATTTCATCGATAAAGAGTACATCCCCTGGTTCAAGAGATGTAAGTAATGCAACGAGATCACCTGTTTTTTCAATAGAAGGTCCTGTTGTAATCTTGATATGCGTTCCCATTTCATTCGCAATAATCATCGACATTGTGGTTTTACCTAGTCCTGGAGGACCATAGAATAAAACATGATCAAGTGTTTCATCACGCATCTTTGCAGCACCTACAAAGACACGAAGGTTTTCTTTTAAATCATGCTGACCGACATATTCATCAAAAGAAGACGGTCTTAAAGAACTTTCCTCATCTTCGATATGTTCATTTGTATCTAAAATATCACGATCCATAAGATTCTCCTTTCATTATTGTGTTAATAAAGCTAATGCACGTTTTACATAACCATTAGTATCTAGATTTTCACTAGATAATACTTTCATTGCTTTTTCTACATCATTTTGTTTATAGCCTAATGCGATTAATACTTCAGTGGCTTCTTCATAATCTGGAGAACCAAGAGGCTTCATTGCACGTTTATCAAACTTACCATGCAAGTCAAGAATGATCTGCTGTGCTGCTTTAGGTCCAATACCTGGTATCTTCTTTAAATAAGTTGTATTTTTACCTTCTATCGCATCAATAATCGCATCAATCTCACCTGTCGCAAGAATACCAATAGCTGTCTTACAGCCTATTCCTTTTACAAGAATAAGCTTCTGAAATAATTCTTTTTCTTCTTTTTTCTTAAAGCCAAATAAAGTAATATCATCTTCTTTGACCTGCTGATAGATATAGACTGTTGCATCATCACCCTTTTTAAAATTATAGGGGTTGGATACATGTACTTCATAGCCTATTCCATGATTATCTATGACAATATGATCTGAATACAAATCTGCAATGATTCCTTTGATATAACTATACATAAAAATCTCCTTTACGCATTTCCTAATTCTATCATATGTCAAAAAAAAATACCATTTCTAGAAATGGTATTAATTATAAAATTCAAATTCGAAATCATATAGGCGTACAGTATCGCCATCTTCACAGCCTGCTTCTCTTAATGCATCATCGATACCCATATTACGGATCTGTAATGCGAATCTCTGGAAGCCGTCATCTGTAGTAAATGATGCCATCTGCACAAGTCTTTCAACCTTCTTACCAGTAACTTCCCATACACCATTACCTTTATTATGGATAGTGAATGGTTTTTCTTCTTCCTTATAAGTATAAAGAACACTTTCCTGTTCTTCTTCCTGATTAAAGAAGTCTGGAGCAGTTTCTAATGCATCAGCAACTGCATAAAGAACAGCATCGATACCCTCATGGATAGGTGCAATGATTGGGAATACTTTCTGATCTCCAAGCTTTTCCTTGAATTTCTTTAAGTTTTCTTCTGCTTCATCACCATCCATCTTATTAGCCACAATAATCTGTGGTCTTTCTAATAAGCGATATTCATATTCACCTAATTCTTTATTAATAGTGACATAGTCTTCATAAGGATCTCTGCCTTCGCTACCGCTCATATCAATAATATGAACAATAACACGACATCTTTCGATATGTCTTAAGAACTGATGACCTAAACCTTTACCCTGTGATGCACCTTCAATAAGACCAGGTAGGTCAGCCATAACAAATGAACGACCATCCTTAACCTGTACAACACCTAAATTAGGCACAATAGTAGTAAAGTGATAATCAGCAATCTGTGGTCTTGCTTTTGAAACAACAGATAATAAAGTAGACTTACCAACACTTGGGAATCCTACTAATCCAACATCTGCAAGTAGTTTTAATTCTACTCTTAGGTTGAATTTTTCACCCGGTTCACCATTTTCACAGATTTTAGGTGCTGGGTTGCGTGATGAAGCGAATCTTGCATTCCCACGACCACCACGGCCACCTTTTGCGATTACAGCACGCTGACCATCCTTTGTAAGGTCGGCAATAATGTTGCCTGTATCGTCATCATAGACACAAGTTCCTACTGGTACTCTGATGACTAAATCATCAGCATCAGCACCATGCATCTTTTTAGCATGACCTTTTTCACCATTTTGAGCCTTGTATTCACGATAATATCTTAAATCTAATAAAGTTGATATTGAGTTTGTTGCAACGAAGATAACACTTCCGCCACGACCTCCATCTCCTCCAGATGGACCTCCCTTTGGAACATGCGCTTCACGTCTGAAAGCAACTGTACCATTACCTCCAGTACCTGCTTGAACATAAATCTTAACGCGATCAATAAATTTCATGTATCCACCTTCTTTCTTTAAAAAAAGAATCCCATGGGGGATTCTTGAGATTAAGCTACAGGGTAAACAGATACCTGTTTCTTGTTTTTACCAAGTCTTTCGTATTTAACGACACCATCAACTTTAGCGAATAAAGTATCGTCTCCACCTTTACCAACATTAGTACCAGGATGAACCTTAGTACCTCTCTGTCTATAAATAATTGAACCAGCTGTGCAAGTCTGTCCATCAGAAAGCTTAGCACCTAAACGCTTTGATTCAGAGTCACGACCGTTCTTAGTAGAACCTACACCCTTTTTAGAAGCGAATAACTGTAAATCTAACTTTAACATAGTATTATACCTCCCTAGTGTTAATTTTAACATATTGTTCATATGAGTATTCAACAGTTTCTAGAATTTTTAATAAAGTTTCTAGAATAATCTGATAATCTTCACGATTATTGAATATCTCGAAATAAGAGTAACCACTCTCAACATTGGCAAGATTGCCATCTTTCATGAAGCCTTTAGCTTCAAGCATATTGTAAATACCTACCACTGCGGTACTGATACCAGCACATGCAAGATCTTTACCATATTCATCTTGACCAGCATGTCCTTCAACCTTAATTGATTGAATCTGACCTGCATGGTAAACGACATCTACGTGAGTCATTAAGCGTTGATTTCTTTGATTGTTAGCTTAGTATAAGGCTGTCTATGACCCTGTTTCTTATGATAATGCTTCTTTGGCTTATACTTGAATACAGTGATCTTCTTTTCCTTACCCTGTTTTTCAACAGTTGCAGTAACCTTAGCACCTTCTACGTAAGGATGACCAACTTTAACACCATTATCACCAACTAAAAGAACCTTTTCGAAAGTGTATTCAGTGCCTTCTTCAACATCTAACTTTTCTACAAAAATAGTATCTCCAGCTTCAACCTTTAACTGTTTTCCACCAGTTTCAATAATTGCGTACATCAGTGTACCTCCTTCATATTTTTTTCTCTTAGACTCGCCAACCAAGGCAGCACTTGCATTTAATACCTTTTATGTGCGGTTGTAGTCAGAGGTCTACAACGTTGATTATAGTATCATTTATTACCCTTATCGTCAATATTTTTTTCAATTTTCTTAAATTTCTGATTCCAATATGATAATGTCTTAATGTATCCAAGTTGATATTGTCCCAATTGGGA
>NZ_QTUM01000022.1:0-35827 GCF_003435615.1 Catenibacterium sp. AM22-6LB | reverse complement strand
CACCGCTGTGGTGCTAATGTTTGATTATTTTTGAGACATTATCAATTTCGGTTGACAGAGAAAATTTAACTTTTTTTAAAGAATTCGTGAGAAATTTAAAATCCCGGGATTGACCCGGGATTTGTATCTTATTTAGCCTTATGAATAAATTTAAATGTGAATGCTGAACCTAATGCAGCTTCATATACAATACCTGTATATTTCTTGTTCTGTAATGATGCAGCACCCTTCTGGAATACTGGTAATACAGCATATTCACTCATACAGATATCTTCTGCCTGATAAAGCATCTGCCATCTCTTCTTAGCATCTCTTTCAGTAGTAGATGCCGCAATTAACTGGTCATATTTCGCATTGTTATATTTACCATAGTTATTTGAATTACCTGTAGAAACAAGGTTCAAATAAGTGATTGGATCAGGGAAGTCTGGTCCCCATCTTGCACATGAGATATCAAAATCGCCTGATTTCTGACGTTCTACACGGTCTTTCTTAACAGTTGCAACCATTTCGATATCTAAACCTTTAATTTTTTTGAAACATGCCTGTAAATATTCTGCTTCAGTATCTGCAGGTGTTTCATCTGTACCATAAAGTAATCTTAATTTTAATGAAGAAACACCAAGTTCTTTTAAGCCTTGATCAAAAGCAGCCTGTGCTTCTTTTAGATTATATTCAGTATAATCTTTACCTTCTGAACGATATTCTTTACCATCTGGTCCATAAGTGAAATCAGCGCTTACAAAACCATCTGCTTCTCTAGAACCATCCTTTAAGACTTTATTACATAAGTCTTTACGATCAATTGCTAGAGATAATGCTTTACGAATATTTGTATTCGCAAGAGCCTTGTTGTTGAAGTTCAAATATAAATAATACATATAACCCTGTTTGAACTTTACAAGACTATCTTTACCTTCATACTTATCAACTAAAGCTGAGTTAATAGTCGCAAAATCAACTTTACCATTATCAAATGCTGCAGCTGCAGTCTTAGGATCTTGAACAAGATACATATTTAAACCATCTAGTTCAATCTTATCTGCATCATAGTATTTATTATTCTTTTCAAAAGTAATCTTATTAGACTTAGTCCACTTAGTTACCTTGAATGGACCATTTGCAAGTAAATACTTCGCATCAGTAGCATATTTAGAACCACACTTTTCAACAAATTTCTGATTCTGTGGATAGAAGCATGGGAATGTCATGATCTCTAGGAAATAAGGACATGGCTGAGATAAAGTAACCTGTAATGTCTTCTTATCCTTTGCTTCAACACCTAGTTCCTTGATCTTATCACCAGCAGTTGTACCAAGTTCAGCGAGTTCATCCGCATTCTTAATACATGCACCTTCTTTACCAAAGATATAGGCATAGCTACCTGCATTCGCAATTAGTTTTCTCCATGAATAAACAAAATCATCAGCTGTTAAATCATCACCATTAGACCATTTCGCATTCTTTCTAATAGTAAATGTATAAGTTAATCCATCATCTGATACCTTATAAGATGATGCAGCAGCTGGTACAAGCTTTGTACCGCCCTTTGCAGTAATATCCATAAGTCCTTCACTAAACGCATGAATCGCATTAAATGATACACCATCATCAGATACACTTGAATCTAGAGATGTTACATCTGCTTCACTTGAAAAGTTATAAATCGCTTTATCGTCGGAAGTAGAACCACATCCCACTAACATAGAAGCAGCCAAGGCTGCTGCCACTATAATCTTGAGACTTTTCATAAAAATCCCCTCCATTTATAATCTTTATAAATATTATTATACGCTAAAACACTTTCTTTTGTACAGAAAAATATTTATTAAACTAATAAGTATTTATTATATCTCTTTGAATTCAACTAAAGTGATATCTTTATTTTCTTTTGTTTTCTTTATATCAATAATTCTTTGATTAGAAGAACCTCTGAATTTGAGATTCGCATCTTTTAATTCATTCACAAATGGTCCATCTACTAATACATCAACATAATCAAGTAATGGCTGTTTCCATTCCATAATTTCTTCATAAAGGAATGAAGAATAGACCCAGATAGATTTAGTAGGACATTCTTTTTTGATATGTTTGAGTAATTCTAAAATATCGTCTCTGTTTTCTTCTTCAAAAGGTTCTCCACCTAAAAGTGTGAATCCTGCAATATGGGGTTTGTTAATAAGTTTAATTAGTACATCTTCTAATTCAGATGTAAAAGCCTTTCCTCCATTAAAATCCCATGTTTCCTGATTAAAACAGAATGGACAATGACGATGACATCCTTGAGTATAAAGAGATACTCTAATACCTGGTCCATTCGCAATATCTACTTCTCTTATTTGTGCATAACGCATCTTTTTCACCTCACAAAGCTCTATTATATACTCTTTTGTCTACTAAATGAAAGAGGAAGCTCTAAACCATTTTCTTCAAGAAGCTTTTTATTTGTTAAGATGTCTTGAGTTGGTCCATCTGCAACAAGCTTTCCATTAGATAGTAATAAAACACGATCACATGTATCATAAATAAAATCTAAATCATGGGACGCTATCAACATTGTATAAGGGAGTTCATTTAATACGTTGATTAGTCCACGACGATGTCTAGGATCTAATGAAACAGAAGGTTCATCAAATAATAGAATATCTGGACGCATAGAAAGGACTGTCGCAATGGCAGCTCTTTTTTTCTCTCCACCAGATAATCGATAAATCTTTTCATGCTTCTTTTCCTGCATATGTACAAGATCCAACGCTTTATTTATACGTTCTTCTAATTCATCTCCCTGTAATCCTTCATTCATTGGGCCAAAAGCTACATCTTCATATACAGAAGACATAAAGAGCTGATTATCTGAATCCTGGAAGACATAACCTATATGAGAACGAATGGATGCAAGGTTTTGATTGTTCATAGTTAAATCTGTAACTTTCAGTTCTCCCTGACCATTTTCTATTCCAATAATAGTTTTAAGAAGTGTAGACTTCCCTGCTCCATTACAGCCAATGAGTCCTACTTTTTCACCTCTTTGGATATGAAAATTCAAATCATCTAATATAATACGATTCTCTATATAAGAGAAAGAGAAATGATTCAGTTTAATCATAAGGTCCCTCCTTTCAAGAATAGTAATAGTACACACATAATACCAAATGTAAGTTTAGATAACTTATAATCATATTTTTTTGATTGTAATGGCATTACACCTTTAAAGCCTCTTAACATCATAGATTGATAGACATTCAAAGCACGATCAATGGAACGAAGCATCATTGAACCAACTAATGTACCCCATGTCTTTATAGAAATACCAATCTGGCCTGGTGCACGTAAGCTATAGGCAAGCAAAGTTTTATCTGTTTCTTTAAAGAAAAGAATGAGATATCTTTGGATTAACATGATGACGGCAATAAGAGATTGAGGCAATTTTAGTTTAGATAATCCCATACAGAGTTCCTCCATAGATGTTGTGGTCATCAATATGTAAGAGAATAGTAAAGCAAATATTCCTTTTAATGCGAGCACAATAAAACAAGTGATTCCATATCCCTTAAAGAATAAGAAAGGTGTTCCCATAAAGAGTAATAAAGCCACTAATGGTTTGAGTTCTCCTAGACATTTGAATAAATTGATTTCTCCAAGCATTGAAAATAAGAGTAATGGTAAAAACATCACTACAATATAAATATTATGAATAGAATAAGAAGCAGTGATTATCAAATAAAGTAATACAATCAGAATCTTATAAGTGGGATGAATGGCAGAAAGAATGGTTGTACGCTTAGAAAGTGCATCAATTTGATGCACTCTCTTAATGGCTTTCTGTATGTTTTTCATGATAACGATGAATGAGCATATAGAGTCCTATGACAACCAAGACTCCAACGATTCCTGCAAACATCCCACCTAAGATTGATTCATGTCCTGCAATATTATAGTCAGGTAATAATGCAGTGAGTTCCTGAGCACGCGAAGACAAAGAATAAATAGCCCCTTTATGTTGTAATTCTGTAGAACCAGTCAACTGTAAAATAGACCATTCTAATCCATCAGGAAAGGCACTTGCGAATATTGATAAGATCCCAGCCACTGCAACAGAGAGACCACCAAAGAGTGCAAGAAGCTTCTTTTTAGATGTTTTTGCTAGTTTAGTTGTGTGCCCCTGCCAGATAAGTTCTGGACGTGCTTCATAAATAAATGATAGAACTAAGCCTGTAATAATACCTTCTACTACACCTATTGCAAGATGAATAGGCTGCATCACACCAATGAATAAGTTCCATGGGAGTGCTGTAATACCTGATAATTCTGTTTCTACAACTACTGAGAAGGCACCTAATTGTAAAGAAATGATAGAGCCTAAGATAGAGGCAATCATTAAGTTCTTCTTAGATAATTTTTTACTGATTATTGGCTTAAATATCAACATCGAAGAGATAAAGCATCCATAAAATGCCATATTCCATATATTACATCCTAGGGTAAGTAATCCACCATCCGCAAAAAGCAGACATTGTATTGCCAGTATACCTACCATCGTAAGAAATCCTGCATAAGGACCTAATAGTGCGGTTAACATGAGTCCTCCTGTTAAGTGTCCTGAAGAACCTGTTCCTGGGATAGTGAAATTGATCATCTGGGCTGCAAAGACAAAGGCGCCCATGACACCCATCATTGGGAGTTTCTGTGGATCATTTTCTTCTTCTAGTTTTTTTATTGAATAAATAGTCATTGCACCTGATGCCAAATACATCGTTGTCGCAACAGCAGGTGAGACCAAGGCGTCAGCCATATGCATATTATTTTTCCTCCAGTTTAATATCTTGACTACCACTTCTAAATCCTTCTATATCAAGTGTTACATAATCATATCCTAATTTTTTAATAAATAAGACAATCTCTTGACGGTAATCCATACATTTCATAAAAGCATCTTGATCAATTTCTAAACGTACTAAGTCATTATGTATTCTTGCACGTACATTGTAGAAACCATATGCATGAAGATAATCTTCAATCTTTTCTACCTTACGCATTTCCTCATAATTAAGTAATGTATGATAAGGAAATCTTGTCGCAAGACAAGGTGAAGAAGGCTTATTAGCCGCTTTTAAATCATAAGTACCAGCCAATTCTCTAATTTCTTTTTTAGTCATATTAGCCTCTAAGAGCGGACTATGTAATCCTAATTCCTTAATTGCTTTGATACCAGGACGGTATTGTTTTAAATCATCAGCGTTTGTACCTTCAAGAATAGTAAAAATACCTAAACTATGTGCGAGTTCCTTCACTTTAGTAAACATATACTTCTTACATAAATAACAACGATCTACAGGATTATTTTCTATTCCTGCACCTTCTAATTCATCTACATGAATCACTTTATGAATAGCCCCTAATTCTTCAGCTATTCGCTTGGCTTCATCTGCCTCCATCACAGAATGAAGCGCTGTTTGAATAGTAACAGCATAGACATGCGTATGATAATTTTTTGAAGCTTCAACTGCCATTTTTAATAAGAGTGTACTGTCTACGCCACCAGAAAAAGCAATCATGACATCTTCATGTAGATACTGATCAATGATGGTTAATAAATTCATAATAACTCCTTTCCAGCAATTGATAAACATCTATAATAGATAAATTATGTTTTTCACTTAATAACTTCGCACTTTCATATTCAGGATACGCTCTTTTTTCTCCATCTATATTGACCACCTTAAATACGGCATCACCTAAAGGAGTAGAAATTGTTTCAAAGGTTCTTTGAAGAACTGTACGTTCCATGTAAGTACGTCTGATACCTATTGTCGTTGTTTCCTTAAAAATAATGTTTTCTAATTCTTTTCTTTTTTCTTCATCACATAATACATTGAGCAAGTAAGCAGGTCTGTTCTTTTTCATCATCACTGGAATATAATGGACATCTTTTGCGCCATGATTCATTAATAATTCCATTACATGACCTAATACTTCTCCTGTACTATCATCAATATTTGTTTCTAGCTTACAAACTTGATCAGTGCCTGGGTGTTGTTTCAATCAACATCGCACGAAGTAAGCTTGGTCTTTCATAAGCACGTTTTCCTGCTCCTATACCTGTTTTCTTAATTGTGAAGGTAGAAGGAAGTGTATGAGATGTCACAATAGACGCAGCAATGGCAGCGCCTGTAGGAGTCACTAATTCTCCTTTGATAGTATCAATATGAATAGGTAAATGATGACTAGACACAATATTATTCACTGCAGGAACTGGGACAGGAAGTGTTCCATGAGCACAATTCACAGTACCTGTTCCTTCATAAATAACCGGAATATAGACTTCATCAATATCTAAATCATCAAAGCATACGGCTGCAGAAATAATATCTACAATAGAATCCACAGCACCTACTTCATGAAAATGTACTTCATCAATAGAAGTACCATGGGCTTTTGCCTCTGCTTCACCTAAAATAGTGAAAATCTTTTTAGCCAATTCTTTAGCATGATCTGTCATTTGTGCATGATCAATGATATGTAAAATATCATGCAAGTGACGATGTTCATGATGGTGGTGATGTTCATGATGTGTATGTTCACCATATAAATAATCCATATCATGATCATGATTATCATGTTCTAATACAACATTAAAATCACAGACATCAAGTCCTGATTTATTGACTCTTGTGATTTCAGTTTTAAAACCTGTAAGAGGTAATGATGAAAGAACTTCTTCTAATACTTCTTTTGAAGCCCCTAGATCAAGTAAGCTTGCGACAAACATATCTCCACTTATTCCAGAATAACATTCTAAATATAATTGATTCATTTTGTTTCCCCCGTTCTATTAATCTGAGTTGCGATATAACCTGCACCATAGCCATTATCAATATTCACTACCGCAATACCATTGGCACAGGAATTAATCATTGTAAGTAAAGCACTGACACCATGAAAGCTGGCTCCATAACCCACTGATGTAGGTACTGCAATAACAGGACAATCTACTAGGCCACCAATAACACTTGCAAGAGCGCCTTCCATTCCTGCCACCACAATAATACATCGTGCAGATTGCAGGATATCTAACTTAGATAATAAGCGATGAATACCACTCACACCTACATCATACAAACGTTCTACATGACTACCAAAGAATTCAGCTGTCTGTGCTGCTTCTTCAGCCACATTAAGATCTGCTGTACCAGCACTACATACAACAATCTTCCCTTTATGTTCCTTTTCTTTTTCTATCTTAATAATATGTGATAATGGATTATATTCTAGTTCAGGAAATTCATTCTTTAAGAGTTCATATTGATGTACTGAGGCTCTTGTCCCAAGTACTTCTCCCTGCACCTCATAAAGTCTTCTCACAATACCGACTAAGTGATCATCTGCTTTTCCCTGGCAATAAATCACTTCCTGAAAACCTGAACGTATTTCTCTATTTGTATCTAATTTTGCATAGCCTAATTCTTCAAAAGCTGATTTCTTAAAGAATTGTTCGGCTTCTTCTACAGATAGTTCTCCTGTTTTAACCTTTTCTAGTACTTCCTTTGTTTCCATACAATCACCACCTTTATTAGGGTAACATTAAACCCTGGTTTAGTGTCAAATGTTTTGTATATTCATTATACAATGAAGAAAAAAATAGTTCACAAGAAAACTTGCGAACTATCACTTTTCTAATAATTATTTTAAGATTGAATAAACTACTTCTCTCTACCTTCTATAGTCATTTTCACCAGACCAAGCACTGCTGCATATAATACTCCAGCCACTGGCCATATAATCCATGTGAACTTCCAGTTATTTGTCGAGAAACTCCATCCAAGATATATCGCGACTATCAAACACCAATAAGCACCTGAAAAAGAATCTGTCTTCTTTTTCACATGTTTCTCTTCTATTGTATATTCCCCTTCCTGCAATAGAGTATCATAGCTAGACTTGATCATACCTGCACGAATAAGAATATTGACACCAATAGAAACAATAATAAGCAATAGACCTACAGATATACCGCTCATATAATCTTCTACTTCCATTACACCTGCCATTATAGTAGGAATGACAGAAAGAATACAAAGTACTACTCCTATCGCAATATTCCTTGTGAATGTTGGTTCATATTGTTTTCTTCTTTCACGTACCATTCCTGATACACCATATTCTGTTTCAAAGCTTTCTTTTTCTAGATGTTGCATAGAAGCATCACGTATTCCATAATTCACAAATAGATAGACAGCTATTGCGACTAATACAAGAAGTAGTACTAAACTAAAACCTATAAGTATATGATTTTGTGTCATTGTACCTAATGTTGCATAGAAGCATCACGTATTCCATAATTCACAAATAGATAGACAGCTATTGCGACTAATACAAGAAGTAGTACTAAACTAAAACCTATAAGTATATGATCTTGTGTCATTGTACCTAATGTTGCATAGAAGCATCACGTATTCCATAATTCACAAATAGATAGACAGCTATTGCGACTAATACAAGAAGTAGTACTAAACTAAAACCTATAAGTATATGATCTTGTGTCATTGTACCTAATACTATAAGAGGTACAGGACTTAATATGCATAGACTCGTCGCATTCGCGACTATTCTTGAACCTCTACTCTTCATATCAAGATATTGATTGGCTTCTTCCATACTTACCTTGATTGTTTTTGTTTCAACATATTCATTCTGTCGTTCTTCTTCTATTTCATCCTTTAGTAAATAATCAGTAGTCACACCAAATAGTTCAGACATCTGAAGTATTCTTTGTAGGTCTGGTATAGATCCTGAACTCTCCCATTTAGAAACAGCTTGTCTAGAGACACCTAACTTACTTGCAAGTTCTTCCTGTGACCAGCCATTCTTTTTTCTCTCTTCTATAATCTTATCAGCAAGATTCATATTCATTCCTCCTTACATACCAAATATACCAATTATGGTAATTTCCTTCTACCAATTCAGGCTGTAAATATGTCAACTGGCGGTTGCAGGAGGTGATTTTTCTAAACAAGTCTGATTATATAAAAAAAACGCATGGTGTGAACATGCGTTATTTAGTCTATCTCCTTATATATTACGTCCCTGGTATTGGACTGTAACCACGTAAACAGTTTTATGTAGCTCGTCAATTCGAAAAATGACAATATAGTTATCAATCAATAATTGTCTGTATTTTCCAGCATATCTTCCTTCTGTTCTCACTTGATGAGATTCAGGAAAAGTATCCAAACCCAAGATAGCATTTTTAATTCGAGTAATTTGTGCTCTCGCATTTTCAGAGGCTGATTTTTCAATTGCAATATAGTTGTAAATATAATCTAATTCAGAAATTGCTTTGGGATTGATTTTTACTTGATACTTATCCAAAATGCTTTTTCTCCAAATCATCGAATATTTTTTTTGCATCAACTGCTTCTGCACCATCCAAAAGTTCTTGCTCAGATTCAAAGATTGCTTTGTCTATACGATTTATTCTAGCAAACTCATCATATAATTCACTGCTCATCACAACCAGGTCACTATAGCCATTTTTTGTAATGAAAATAGGTTCATGATGTTTGTGTGCAATATTAGAGATATCATTTGTATTTCTTAACTCCTTAATAGGTAGAATTAGTGGCATAATACCTCACTCCTTTCATCAACATAATTATAGCATAATTATGTTGATATGATAGAAATATTCTGGCGAATATAAAAGACAACCATTAGGCTGTCTTTCTGGTAAGAGAACATTTAAATCATCCTATTAATTTTGAGAATGAATTAAAGATTCATATATAGTTCCTTTACTGTCTTCTAAAGCTTTACTCTTATATTCCTTACTCTTTGATTCATTACCCATATTTTTGTAGATAACTGATAATAAGAATTCAAGATAGGGAGTATCTTCATTGTTTTTAGTATATTCTTCATCTTCTAGATCAGACTTCAATTCATCATAATACTTAATTCCACCACTAATCAAAGTATCATTAACCATATCCATCTGTCTATATAGGGCATGATCATTTGTAGTGCTAACCATTTCCAACAAACGATCAATCATAGATGCATTCTTCTTATCTACATATATATAGAATACTGATTTTGCGAGAGTAGACTTCTGCTTAGAATTCATAGGAACATGATTCATTATATTGTTTACTTGAGTATCTATTTGTTTGTTATCATTTACTTTTAGATAAGCATTTAAAAGTAAATATTCCCTATTAAATAGAGGAATACATATCTTAGCTAGTTGAGTTGCCATTAAGTCTTTTATTGCCTTAATATCATTGTTATGGAGTAATGTTAGATAATTTTTTAGGAGTTTCTTTCTGATGATTACTGGAATAGTACCAATAATAGCAATCACTATAGCGACAATTAACATAGCATTCATACTTTTATGCCCCTTTCTCAATCAACTTTATAATATCATTTAATTCATTAATAATTATATCTGCATGACTTTGATCCAAGCCAAACTTATCATCTTTTAAAGCCAATACCTTAATACCAGCTCTATTTGCAGCTAATATTCCTTTAGATGAATCCTCAATAATAATAGCTTCATCTTTATTCACATTCAATTCTTTAATTGTATGTAGATATATTTCTGGATTTGGTTTACTTTCTTTGAATTGTTCACCACTTACTATAAGTGAGAAATACTTTTTTAAACCAGCCTGATCCAATGCAGTATTAATACTATATAAACTAGAAGAGGATGCTAACGCTATTTTATAATGTTTACTTAAGTATTCTAAAACGGAATAGATCTGAGGTCTAACGACCGCTTTATAATCACAATCAAATGAACGAAAATATTCTTGAAGCATATTTTTAAATGTCATGAAATCTGTTTTGTTATTCCACATTGTGTATGCTTGTTCATAATATAATTTACTATCAATACCAATAAGAGGAATACAATCACTTACTTGTATTTCTATATCATGCTGTTTAAAAAATCTTATCAAATCATTTATATACATGGTTTCACTATCAAAGATCACACCATCCATATCAAAAATAACAGTTTTAATCGTCTCCATCATAATTCACAAAATTCTCCGTTTTTGCAGCAGCAATAGCCTTAAATTCTTTTAATAATGGATGTTGATAAATAGAGTGTAAGTCATTTGAAACAATAAAGCTTAATAATTGTACAAATGGTAGATATACAAGTGGACATAATTCACTTGAAACAGTATCACTCAAACTTAAAACATGATCATCACTTGATAATTGAGGATTGTTTGAAATTAAATAAGCTCGATTGCTGACTTTTCGCGTAGCCTTATATACTTGTTCTACGCGTCGACTTGCACCATCGTTTCCATCAAAGAAAATCACATTGTATTGTGGCGTTAATTGAAGGTTTGGTCCATGAATATACTCTTCAATTTCATAGCAGCAGCTTGGAATATGAATGGTTTCACCCATTTTTAATGCACTTTCAAGTGCTGTTCCATAATTGGCACCCGCTCCACAACTGTAAACCCAGGACATAGATGTGAAATTCTTATAATGTCGCTGAATAAAGTTTGTAGCCCGATCAATCATTTCTTCATTTAAATCAGCTGCTTTCTTTAATTCATCCAAATATTCAGTCTTTCCAGAATACGCAATTGCGAATAAATCTAAGAATAACGCAAGTGAAGAAACACCTTTTGTGACATAACCAACTAATTCTTCGCCCACACCATATTCAATCACAACATCCGCAACATCTTTTACATCGCTGTTTTTATTTCCTGTTAAGCAAATAGCTTTACATTCTTTTTTCTTAATGATTTTTAATGCTTCGATTGCATTTGTACTTAAACCACTCTGTGTAACCACTAAAACTAAGTCGTTCTCTTTAATATCATTTTCATAGTACGTAAATGTATATGGAGTAATGATTCTAACTTCTAAACCACTTACTTTTTCCACAAAACTTCTAGCACAATAACAAGCATTATGACTTGATCCAGAAGCAACAAGTAAAATACGTTTGATTTCTTTTTGTTGCACTTCCTTCATCAATGGATCAACTAGTGTAGTATACTGTTCAATATTTGTTCTTAATACGCCTGGTGTTTCTTTAACATAATCAAGCATTGTTAATTTATTCATAATATACCCCCAATCAAGGTATAAAAGGTGGAATAAATCCACCCTTTATATTTTAGTATTCTAATCTTCTGTAGTAACGACGGATTTCCATAGGGTGACGAGTTTCGATTTCCATATGAACATCAATTCTGTTGTTTACAGCATGCATTACATGGTGAGATAAGTGTTTACGATATTTTTCACTAATTCCCTTTAATTCGTAATCTTTAGTGTCAATGATTGTGTAGTTTGCACAAATTCTTGGAATAAAGTTAGCTACACGTTCAGATAATGGACGCTGAGCATCTTCACCAATATAGATTGTAACTGGAGTTTCTTTAGTTACGATTTCAAACATACCATGGAAGAATTCATTTGATGTGATTGATTTAGTTTTTAACCATAACTGTTCTTCCCAATAGCACATTGCATATGAGTAAGTAGCACCCCACTGGTTTCCAGCACCTACAAAGTAGTGCATTTCATCATTCCAGTGTTTTTTAGCGAATTCAATAGCGAATGGTTCAGCTTTCTTTTCAACTTCTACTAAGTCTTCTGCTAAGTATTTATCAAATTCAGCATACATATCATCGTAGTCTTCTAATTCACCATTGTTGAACATGAAACGGTCAGCAACCATGAAGAACTTTAACTGTTCGTTCATTGGGTAAGAGATCTTGTAGTCTCCTAAATCTAATAAGATAGCTTCTTTAGCATCAACAAATGAGATAACTGTAGCACCAACTTCAGCTTTGATTTTCTTGATAGCATCAACGACTTCTTTAGTGTTTCCAGATACAGATGAGATAATAACAACTGTATCTTTAGTAATACGTTTGTTTCCTGTAGTTAAGTATTCAGCAGCATTTTCTGCCCAAGTTTCAATAGCACTCATTTCTTTCATGTGTACTGTAGCCTGCATAGCACTTGCCCAAGTACCACCAACACCTAACCAGCAGATGTTTGAATATCCATGTTCGCAGATTTCATCAACGATTTCGTTGATCTGAGGGCGTAAAGCTAATGCGCCATTTACGCTATCGATTTTTTCCTGTTCATTAAATTTAATCATTTCCATTTTCTTTTCCTCCGTTTTTTTTAAAATTTATTAACAACCTAAGATACCAAAGAATGCTCCGACCAATCCGATTACAACACAGATCAACAATAATGTAGTTGTCTTAACATTTTTCTTTTTCAATAAGTAGTAAACTAGTAATGTGAATAATAATGGCATTAAACCAGGCATGATATTATTGAATACAGAATTTAATGTAGTTGCTTCATTACCAGAACCAAACTTCAATGGGAAACTGATTGATACGTTTTCAGCAGTCATACCACCAACAACCATCAATCCTAAAACACTTGCTGCATAAGTTAGTTTTGACATTAATCCATTCTGCTGGATCTTAGCCAAGAATCCACTACCTAATTTATAACCAGCATTCATTAAATAGTAACGTAATCCCTGAGCTGGAATATTGAAGATTAATAAGAATAAGATAGGTCCTAAGATATTTCCCTGATTTGCTAGAGATAAACCAACACCAGTAGCGATAATACGTAATGTCCCCCAGATGAATGAATCACCAATACCTGCTAAAGGTCCCATTAATGAAACCTTTACATTGTTGATACTTTCTGTATCAAATTCAGGATCATTTGCGTTACTTTCTTCCATAGCAGCACTAATACCTAAGATTAATGTTGCCAATTGTGGAGTTGTATTGAAGAATTCCAAGTGACGTTTCATAGCTGCAACTTGATCTTCTTTATTTGGATATAACTTTTTGATAACTGGTAGCATACTATAGCAGTATGACATATTCATCTGTCTTTCATAGTTCCAAGACCATTCCAAACCGAATGAACGCCAGAATACTTGATTTAACTCTTTTTTAGTTAATTTATTAGAAGTCGTCATCTTCATCTACTCCTCCTTCTGTTGCTGTTTGAGCTGAATTACTACGTAACTGAGTTAATACGATAGCAATGATAGCTCCAAAAATTGCGATTGCTGTTACTGGAATCTTTAAGTATACGCTTAATGCGAATCCTAAGAAGAAGAAACATGCAACTTCTTTGTCCATAATCATCATTAATAATAAACCGAACCCAATTGCAGGTAATAATCCCATTGTGATCTGTAAACCATTTGAAATCCATTTAGGAATGACATTTAATAAAGCCTGTACAGCTGGTCCACCAGCATAGTAACCACATCCTACAATCACACCGATAATTAAGTTAACACCGAAGAATCCACCTAATAAGTGCATTCTAGCAACTCCAGCCATATTTCCTTCAGCTGCATATTTATCTGCTTTATGAACAAATGGAGGTAAGATAAATACCATTCCAATGTTCTTTGCAATTAAAACTAATGAAGCAACTGGTAAACCTACAGTCAATGCAGTTTCTGGTCCAGCTCCTGTTGTAATTGTGAAAGCTGTTCCTAATACAGTTCCTGAAATCATTTCAGGTGGAATACTAGCACCGATTGAGAAAGCTCCCATAAATGCTAATTCTAATGTTGCACCTAAAGTAACACCTGTTTGTACATCACCAAGTACAATACCTGTTAAAGTACCCATAACCAATGGTCTTGACAACAAACTTGTACCGAACAAATACTCAGCATTTCCAAGCATTGCTACCAAGCCAAGTAAAATTGCTTGTAGTAACATATTTCTCCTCCTATAAAACTTTTTCTACATTTACTGGATTATCTTCTGGAACCATCTGAATTGTTACATCCACACCTGATTCACATAATCCTTTTAAAATTGTTTCTTCTGCTGGTGTAATATTCATTGCTTTTGAAATATTACGAGTTTCAGCAGTTGCCTTAGTACCACCAAGATTTAACTTTTTGATGTTGCATTCTTTACACAATCTTTCAGCATCCTTAATAGATTCAACTACAGTTAATAATTTATATTTGTCTGTAACACCACTGTTGATTGCTTTTACTGCATCATCCATACTTTTGATAACTAATTTAACACCACTTGGTTTTGCCATCTTGATTGAAGTTTTTCTTAAATCATCTTTCATAACTGCATCGCATGCAATTAAGATACAATCTGCTTCAACTGCATTTTTCCAAGAAAAAGCAACTTGACCATGTAACAATCTGTGATCCACTCTTAATAATTTAATCATTTTCTTCTCCTCCTATTAGAAATCTTCATCATCTTCGCTTGTCATTCCGTTCATAACAGTCATTCCATCTTTAGCTGCTTCGATTAAATCGTTCGCTTCTGCTAATTCAAGTTTTCCGTTCAAGCCTTTCATTACTGCATCTAATACTAATCCCATGTTCATTCCTGAGAAGACCATTACATTATCTAATACTGCAAGTTTAGATAAAGCTGTGTGAACACTTCCACCTTTGATATCACACAAGATTAAGATTTGTTCATCACTCTCTTTTGCTTCTTTCAAAACTTCTTGATAAAAGTCTTCAGGATTTTGTCCAGGAAGCAAGCTATATGTTTCTATATCCTTAGCTAAATCTCCAACAATCATAGAAACTGAATCTTTCATCCCTTTAGATAATCCTCCGTGTGATGCAAGTATGATTTTTGCCATATTCTCTGCACTCCTTTCTTTTCGTTTTAGTTCATGCAAGCTTTGAGCTAGTTTGTAGATCTTTACGCTTAATTCGTAGAACTAACTTCCACTTATACCCAAGCAAGCTTCGTGCCAGTTTGTAGATCAATTACGTTCAATCTGTAGAACTAACTTCCACTTATACTCAAGCAAGCTTCATGCCAGTTTATAAATTAACTACGCTTAATCTGCATAACTAACTTCCACTTATACTCAAGCAAGCTTTGTGCCAGTTTACAGATCTTTACGCTTAATCTGTATAACCAACTTCCACTTATACTCAAGCAAGCTTCGTGCCAGTTTATAAATTAACTACGCTGAATCTGCATAACTAGCTTCCACTTATACTCAAGCAAGCTTCGTACCAGTTTACAGATCTTTACGCTTGATCTGCATAACCAGCTTCCACTTATACTCAAGCAAGCTTCATGCCAGTTTATAAATTAACTACGCTGAATCTGCATAACTAACTTCCACTTTTAAACAAGCAAAAAGTGTGCCAATTAATAGCACACTAATCATTAATAATATAGTTGTATATATATTCTATTTCTTCATCTGGAATCTCAACGTTGTAGTATGTCTTAACTTCTCTCATTGAGACATTTACTTGATCTATAAACTCTTGATGCTTTTCTTTAAAGTCTTGATCAGTAAAGTTTGAAATAGCTTGTCTTGTAACTAATCTTTCTACAAGACAGCAGATATGAACATATAATCCAAAGCATGTTCTATTCTTAAATCTCTTATGTAAGATATTCTGTAGATAATCAATTGCTTTCGCTACATGTTCTAGTAGTTTATCTGGATTTAATATAGTTAAGTTATTCATGACATTAGATAATGTGAAATTACGTAAGATATTCTTTTCGAATATCTCCATCTGATCTTGAGTCATATACTTCCCAAAATATACTTCTATCGCATTCTGACCCTCATTAATAATCAATTCCTGTATACCTATATATTTCATAGATTCAATATTTGGATCAAGTGTTCCAATGACACAGACGACTTCATAATCATTCATTAACTGATCATAGACCTGTTTACGTATTAAAGCAGGATAATCATAAGTAATAATCTTTAGATTTGAATCTTCAGGTAAAGAATTGAATAAGATTTCTTTGATCTTATTCGCTGTACCAATTCCTGATGCACAAGAACAGATTACAATAGGTTCTTTCTTTTTCTTAAGTTCTACATGCGTTTTATAGATGTTTTCCTTAAGAATAGAATCAATTACTTCAGTCACGGTTTTATTGAGTTTAATTCCCTGTCCTATTTCTAACGCACATTTAGTATTAATATTGTTTACTAAGGCAATATCTGCATTACTTGTATCTAATCCCTGATATATTTCTTCAAGAGAGCCCATATCAACTAATAAATAAAGTTTTGAGATATTACCAACATGTGCAATGTAATCATTAATCTTTCTTGTAATAGTTTGTACATCCACATCTAACGGCATATCAATCGCATCAAATATATAACTATTCAACATTCTATTAGCTGCTTCCGCAATAGAACTTGCAGTTGAATAACCATGCGCAATAATAACCGCAATTGTGAGATCTTCACCAGAATGTGCAAAATACTTAATCATACAAATACAGATAATACATTCTACAAACTCATCAATATCCTGGTTCATATTATTCTTTAAGTAATGAGAAACTTCCTGTCCTATTTCATATTCACGATGAAATTCAAGTTTTAGATATTTCTTTAAGTTTTTTACTTCATCATAATTCTCATTGATCCAGTTATTTGTAAGATATGTATTCTTAGAGAATTCTGAGACATATGTCGCAAGTGCAATCAACTCATTATGTGAAGTCCTAAAGCCATAATGTTCAGTGATATTATTAAATATCTTTTCTAGATAGTTTGTAAGATAATCAATTGAATCTGCACGATTATCATTAAATATAAGCTTCTCAAAATATCTATCTACAGTATTCTGTGCATTTACTGCAAATGACTGATCTCTTTTAAGATTAATTAATGATTGATAAAAATCTTTAATGATACCCTGATCTGATACAGGAAGAAGTGTGTTAAGAGACACAAGTTTATGCTTTTTCATAATCATAGAGGAAACATCTATACTATTTCTAATACTGTCAGGTAAATCATAAGCATGTATTTCTAATATATCTGAATTACTTTTATATAATGCACTTACACAGCTTGCCTGAATAGTATTAGTCAGTTCACCAATATTACCTACAAATGTGTGATTCAGTAACAACTCATAAACGTTAGATGAAATAAGAATTGTTTTGTTGACACGCTTCTCTTCATTCTTCAAAAAACTATACATGAGGTATAGTTTTTCATTTTCTCCTCTTTGTGCAAGAGATGGAATTGTAAGAATAACTGGAATACGTCTGAGGAATGTTTTTAATAATGCTTTTTGTGGCACTTCTGTTGTCGCAAATATAATTCTACATTTGGATTTATACCACTTATTATTATCACCTACTAAGTGATAGATTCCCTGGTCCATATAAAGGAATAATTTTTCCTGACATTCAGCATTTAAACAATGCACTTCATCTAAGAATAATACACCACCATCCGCAAAATGTAATAAACCTAAGTTATCACTATCTGCACCTGTAAAAGCACCTTTTTTATAGCCAAACAGATTCGCTGTGAGTAGTTCTGGGTTATTGGCATACTCTGAACAGTTCACCTGTACAAAATTCTTAGATGCATCAATTAAGCCTGTGTCTACACAATATTCATACGTAAGTTTAGCCATAAATGATTTACCCGTACCAGTTGGTCCATAAAACAACATAGGTAATCCTACTGGAGGGTAAGATACTGTTGCCTTAATCTTCTCTACAATCTGATACATGCTTTCATTAGACCCAATAAGCTTTTCAAAGTTCTTTAATTCTGTCTGATTGTTTAATTCAGCTTCCAATTCATCTAATGATTTGTATTCATCTGATGAGAGCTTCTTCTTATACTTACTTTCAAGAGAACCTCTTGAAAGATATAGAACAGGGCTTGTTTTGATTTTAATAAGCTTCTTGTCATTAAATAGTTCATTTAATAGTCTAGTCACTTGATTTCTACTTAGTTTTAATTCTTTTGATAATTGGATGGATTGACATTCTTCGTATGAATTTTGATCCATTCTTCCATTGATCAATAACATTATTTTTTCTTCCAATGAAATCACCTCATCATTCATGATAAAGCAAATAAAACTTGTAAGCAACAACAGTTATTCGTTATACTATTCAAGTAAACACCTAAGCATTAATTGGCACGAATTTTGCTATATATTAGTGAGGGGTGATGAATATGAAACAAAAAATGCAATATATTCAAACATTGAAACAAACATTAAAATTAAATCAAAAACTATTAAAATCATTAGATTTCTTGACTGACAACATTGATGATATCAATAAAGTTGTTCAACAAGTATTAGAAACAAATCCTTTTTTAGAACTAAAATCACCTAAAAACTATGATACTCAGCAATTTATTGAAAGTATTTCTAATAAACGTTCTTTAAAAGATGATCTCTATTTACAATTAAGTGCATGTACTCGTCCATATAATGAAGATTTGATGGATTATTTGATTGAATCATTAGACGATAGCGGATTCTTATCCTACCCTATTGATCAATATCTCACTGATTTAGATATAGATAGAGAAATACTTGATGCTCATTTAGATATATTACGTTCTTTTGAACCAAATGGTGTTGGAGCTGCTGATGCTATTGATTCAATCATCATTCAATTAAAAAATAATAATAAAACAAAAAGTTATACACTATTTAGAGATTATCAGGATGTTATCTTAACTCAGAACTATTCACTTATTAAACAGAAAACAGGATTAAAAAAAGAAGAGATAGACCATTTATTTTATGAAATACGTTCTTGTAACCCATTCCCATGTAATATGTATAGTTCATCCCAGGATGATTATATCTCCCCAGATATTTTAATAGAGGTAGAAGATTCTAATATCATGATTACTCCTATCAATCAACCTGAACTCATCGTAAATGATCTTCTTTATGAGAAGGTAAAGAATGATGAAAATATGAAATCTTATTTTAATGACGCACATTTCTTAATTGAAAATCTCACAAAGAGAAATCAAACAGTATTATTTGTTGCAAATGCTTTAGTTGATATCCAGAGTGGTTATTTCTTATATGATGATGAGTTATATCCATGTACTTTATCACAACTTGCAAGTGAAACAGGATTCCATGAATCTACTATTTCACGTACATTAAATAATAAGTACTATAGCTTTAATGGTGAGGTTTATCCTCTTAAACAACTTCTTGTTTCTCAAACTGCTTCAGGAGATAGTAGTGATTCTATTAAAAAGGCTATTGTTGAATTAGTTGATAGTGAAGATAAAGAACACCCACTTTCGGATAATCAAATTCTAAAGAAACTAGAAGAATTAGAACTACATTGTTCACGTCGAGTCATTGTCAAATATAGACAACAATTAAATATTCCTTCATCTACAAAACGTAAGGTTCTTAAATAAGACTGTGACTTGTACTTAGCGTTTTCACATAAAGAGTAACTAAATAGACTTGGGGTTAACTCAAGATTTAAAATGCCAGGGGTTTAGAACTCCTGGCAGTAATTTTAGGCTGTAAACTTTTTAGGGGCAGTTTTCTGTCATTATTTTTTTCCATTTCCTACTTCTCTCAATTTTCTGAATGCCCAGAAAATTCTTATAAATACTATGATTAATAGAACAAGTTCTGCACCGACAAGAAATTTGTAAGTAGCACCAGACATATAAGAAGCACTCTCTGTTAATAAATGATGAAGAAACAAAATTATATATGCTGCGAGTGCTACCATACACGCAAAAGACAAAAAGTGATAAATTTTCTCTGACTTATTCTTCATAAAATTTCCCTCCTTTAAGATTATATGAATAAGCTGTTTTTTTTGAATAATCATCTGCTTTTAAAAGATTTCTCTGTTCAAATGATATCATTTATATTTTCTATGAGAAAATTTTATCAAAGAGTATTTAGCTTTTCAACATTTTGCTATATTTTATTGAAAATTAGCAGTGGAAAGGCATGCCACTAACATTATGGG
Source organism: Catenibacterium sp. AM22-6LB (assembly GCF_003435615.1). Lineage (NCBI taxonomy): Bacteria > Bacillati > Bacillota > Erysipelotrichia > Erysipelotrichales > Coprobacillaceae > Catenibacterium > Catenibacterium sp. AM22-6LB. Next base: position 14,999 of record NZ_QTUM01000022.1, on the reverse strand, counting down.
GTTGATCTCTTTGCCAATACAATTTTCCAGAATAATAAACTACCATTTAAATACCCATAATCTGCAGGCGACAATTTAAGAGAAATGTAGAGCAGAAATATTCAGGATATATACTATCTGTCTATGACTGATAGTAAATGATTTCTATAGGTATTTCTTGATTTTATCCATAACAGTCTTTCCCATCTTTCTATGGTTAAACCTATACTCCTGTTCATTCAGGAATAAAGGCATCTCTCTTTTAGTTATTCCATGATATATCCCAGTAATACTACTTTTAATATTACCGATTATTATATGAGCTCTAAACATAGTAAACAAGCGAAAAATCACCACCCATTTGCATAAAAAGAGATAACCAGTCACGGTTATCTCTTAAGCCCTTAATGACACAAGGCTTTCCTAGTTATTTTCCTGATATACTCTATTGTCTAAATGTACAAAACGTTCTTTGATTTCCTGTGTACGTCCCTTATTCCAGAAGTTATCACCAAGATAACCACATGTTCTACGACATACATTTAAAGTCTTATGGTTTCTATTACCACAGTTAGGACAATACCATTCATTATTTTCATCTAATAAGATTTCTCCAGAGAAACCACATTCCTGACAATAGTCAGACTTAGTATTGATTTCAGCATACTGGATTGTTTCATACATATAGTTAATTAATTCTTTCATGGCATCAAAGTTATTTGTCATATTAGTCACTTCTACATAACTAATAGCCCCTCCAGAAGAAATCTTCTGGAACTTCGCTTCAAAGCCTAATTTAGAGAATGCATCAATATGTTCTCTTACATTGACATGATAAGAATTAGTAATATAGTCTTTATCTGTTACACCAGGTACGACTCCAAATCTCTTCTTTAATGCACGTGCTAATGTATAAGTAGTAGATTCTGCAGGAGTACCATATAAGGCAAATCCTAAACCTGTATCCTTCTTCCACTTATCACATGCATCTCTTAATTTCTGCATGATTGCAAGAGCTAATGCATCGCCATCTTCAGTAGTATGAGACTGACCAATTAATGCCACTACACATTCATATAAGCCAATATAACCTAATGATAATGTAGAATAACAAGTATCTAATAATGAATCGATCTTTTCTCCTGGTTTTAATCTTGCGATGGCACCATACTGCCAATGAATTGGAGAAATATCTGAAGGAGTACCCTTTAAGCTTTCATGTCTTAACATTAAAGCTTCATAGCATAAATCTAAACGTTCATCTAGAATCTTCCAGAATGAATCCATATTCTTGTTAGCTGATAAACCAACATCAGTTAAGTTAAGTGTGACTACACCCTGGTTAAAACGACCATACCACTGGTATTCACCTTTTTCATTCTTCCATGGAGATAGGAATGAACGACATCCCATACAAGGGAATACTTGTCCTTCATAGTTTTCTCTCATGATCTTTGCGCTGATGAAATCAGGCATCATACGCTTAGATACACACTTAACAGCTAAATCTGTTAAATAACGATACTGTGAATCATCAGGCACATTATTATCATCTAATACATAAAGTAATTTAGGGAATGCTGGAGTGACATAAGCACCCACAGGATTCTTCATACCAATATATCTCTGTTTTAAGATTTCTTCAATTAGTAAAGCTGTTTCTTCAATATAATCTGGTTCTTCTCTTAAATACATGAAAATAGATAAGAATGGAGCCTGACCATTTGTTGTAGAGAATGTATTGATCTGATACTGGATAGTCTGTACACCTGCTTTGATTTCTTCATGAAGACGAGACTTTGCGATTTTTTCAATCTGTTCTTCAGTATAATCAATACCTACTTCTTTACCTTCTTTTCTTACAGCCTTTAAGTGTTTCTTATATGAGACACGTACATAAGGTGCTAAATGAGAAATAGAGATTGTCTGTCCTCCATACTGACCATTAGCCACCTGCTGAACAATCTGAGTTGCAACAGTACATGCTGTCTGTAAAGACTTAGGTGTTTCAATCAATTTATCATTAATAACTGTACCATTCGCAAACATATCCTTTAAGTTTACTAGATCACAGTTATGCATCTTCTGGATATAGTAATCCATATCATGGAAATGAATAATACCATCATCATGTGCCTGTACAATCTTTGGTGGTAATAACAAACGGCGGCAATAGTCTCTAGAAAATTCACCAGCAATCAAGTCTCTCTGAGTCGCAAGAACTGTCGCATCTTTATTAGAGTTTTCATCCATTGCTTCTTTATTAGTTTGGTTGACAATACCATAAATCGCATTATCAATTGTATTTGTTTCTCTCTGGAATTCTCTTACTTTACGATAGCCTTCATAAGCCTTGGCAGTAAGTACTTCTCCCTTTTCAATTAACTTTTCAAAAACCTGTCCTTCAATACGATAAATACTGATAGATGCTGCTCCACTTGATTTATGCCAGTCTTCAATTTCATGTGAGATCTTAGATGCAATTTCAGGTTTCACAATACCGCTGCCATAGCGCATAGCCTTTAAAATCGCATTTTCAATCTTACTTCCATCAAAAGCTACCTTTGAGCCATCTCTCTTGATTACCTCCATGTTATTTACCCTCCTCATAAGAAAATCTATTAGGATGAAATACCTAATAGATTTTTTTCTAATTCTATATTAGTCTAAATTAGTTGCACATGCAACTAATATGCTTGAGATAAAAAAATATCTCGCCAATAATTTGTTAACATGAAAAATGTTGAATTTATCAACGTTTTTTTGATTACTGATAAACATCAAGAATGTTTACCCTTAAACAGTATAAAAACCCACGAGCCTAATGTCAAGCATTTCTCATGGGTTTCTTTTTTTCGCAATGTTGAAAGCGAATTAACCTAAATCTTCACCATTGCTTGCAACAACTTTCTTATACCAGTCAAATGAATCTTTCTTGCTTCTTACTAGTGTACCGCTTCCATCATTGTTACGATCTACATAGATAAAGCCATAACGTTTCTTCATTTCACCTGTAGTAAAAGAGACACAGTCAATGCAGCCCCATGGTGTATATCCCATTAAATCAACACCATCGATTTCTACAGCTTTTTTCATCTGTTCAATATGTGCTCTTAAGTAATCTACACGATATGGGTCATGACAGCTACCATCTTCTTCCTTCTTATCAATCGCACCAAAACCATTTTCTACAATAAATAATGGTTTTTCATATCTTTCATACATCTGATTTAATGCATAACGTAAACCTTCTGGATCAATAGCCCAACCCCAGTCAGATACTTTGATATAAGGGTTTGCGACTGAATGTTCACTAGAACCATCTAATGACTTAGAAACATCAATATGTGCTGTAGAGTCTACAGTATTAGTCATGTAATAAGAGAAACCAATATAATCTACTGTACCTGCAGCTAAAGCTTTTTTATCTTCTTCAGTGATATCTAAGTTAAAGCCTTTGTTTTCAAACATCTTTAAAGCATAACGTGGATAATGGCCACGGCACTGTACATCGCAGAAGAACCATCTCTGATGCATCATTTCAGTAGATAATACCATATCTGCTGGACGGCAAGAGAATGGGTAAATAGGAACCATCGCAATCATATTACCGATTAAGAAGTTAGGATTGATTTCATGACCAATCTTCACTGCCTTTGCACTGGCTACTAATTCATAATGACCACACTGATACATTGCTTCTTCTGGATTATCATAGTTTCCAAAATGAGCACCACTGTTAGTCCATCCGAAAATATCATTCTTATAGTTCATCTGGTTATTGATTTCATTGAAAGTCATCCAGTATTTAACTTTATTTTTATATCTCTTGAAACATACTTCTGCGAACTTTACAAAGAAATCAATAGTCTTTCTGTTCATGAATCCGCCATATTCTTTTGCAAGATGATAAGGCATTTCAAAATGAGATAATGTGATAACTGGTTCAATACCATATTTTAATAATTCATCAAATACATCATCGTAGAACTGTAATCCTTCTTCATCAGGCTGTTCTTCATCTCCTAATGGGAAAATACGTGTCCAGGCAATAGATGTTCTAAAACATTTAAAGCCCATTTCTGCGAATAGTTTGATATCTTCCTTGTAATGATGATAGAAATCAATACCGATATGGTTTGGATAATATAATCCTTCTTTTACACCATCAGTAATCACACGTGGTGTTGATACGTTTCCACCTGTCATTACATCGGCAACACTTAAGCCTTTAGTAGTGTCTAATACACCGCCTTCAAACTGGTGAGCTGCTAAAGCACCACCCCATAGGAAATCCTTTGGTAAACTCATACATGTCCTCCTTTAATATACTCTAGTGCACATTTTTCTAATGCAAGATAAGTCTGCAATGTCTCTAGATCTTCTATTTTTATTTTATCAAAGCTTCTTTCAATATAGTGATTTTTTTCAATATATGATTTACTTTCATCAAAATAAAGATCAAATATAAAAGCGATATAAGAAATCCACATATCTAGATGTGTTTTTCTTGTAGGCGCATAAATAAGTTGATGTTTACAGAACTGTTGATAGACTTCATCAGTTATAGATTCTTTTCCTGCTTCCTCATAAGTAACACCTAGTAAGACTGTATCCTTTTCTACATCTTTAACACGAAAATGATCTAATTTATCTGCATCTCTAATCATATGTATGTAAAAGAGTTCTTCTTCACTAAAGCCTTCTTCTACTTTGTATTTATTATGCTGTTCTATAGCATTTTTAATAATTGTGTCATATGTATCTTCTTCTATGAACTCTCTAATAAGTCCCTCTTCAAATAATATATGAGAAGAATACATTGCATGATCCACTGTTTCTCTATCCAGGAAAGAATGATATAAGTGAAACTGTTCAAAACGACCTATATCATGTAATAGGCCGATTAATAAACATAAGTCTTTTTCTTCAGTTTTACCTTTCATATCACATAATTCACCCATAACATCCATTACTTTATAAGAATGCACATATTTAAGATGAATATGTGGGATAGAAAGATCATAACGATTGACATAATTATCAAATGCCTTTTTCGCATGTTCTAAATTAATCATGTAGAACCTCTAATACTTTTTTCAAATCATCAAGAGGAACCTGTCCTGGTGCACTCGCATCCTTAGCTGTCGCAAATGTCATGCATGAACCAAAGTATTCGCCCATCATACGTGACAAGCGTCCTAATTTACCCATGGACATAGTAATAATAGGTTTTCCTAAACGCTGACTTGAATAAAGAGTGGCTTCTAGAAGTGTTAATAGGTCTTCTTTACTTTCAGGCATAACAGCAAGTTTAGGTAAATCAGCTCCTAATATTTCCATCTTTTCTAGTGTTTCCTGCATATCTTCTCTTGATGGTGTTTCATCAAAATGATGTTCACTCATAATAACATGAACACCCTTCTTATGAGCATACTGAACAAGCTCCATCACAGATTCATATCCCTGCGATAACTCAATATCTGCTAGATCCACATGAGCATCACAGATTTCTTTAATACAATGTATATACTCTAGAGAAGTAAGTTCTCCTTCTCCTCCTTCACTCACAGTACGGATTGTGCCTAATACAAGTTTATCTGTATGTTTCTTAATTTCTTCTAATGCATCTGTCAAATGCCCTTCTTTTAATCCTTCATAGAAATCAAGCCTAATTTCTACTACATCATAATCTAAATCCTTATAAGAATCTAAAGTATCAATAATACCTTTTTTAGTTGTATCTACAATAGGAAGACAAATCTTAGGTGTTCCTTCCCCAAACACAACATTCTTTATATCTAATATATTATGCTTCGTGATGACAGGCATATAAAAACCCCCTTATTTCTCTTAATGTTTTATCATATTGATCACCTAATAAGAAATGTGGTGAACCTTTAATCACCTTATGTACACAATAAGGCAATGATGACTGAATAAAAGTAAAATCAGAATCCTTGATGACATCATGCTCACCAGATAGTAATAAAGCTGGAATCTTGAGTTCTGATAAATAGTCCGCAGTAAAATGTGGCTCTTTTGTCATAAATGAAATGAGCTTAAAACGTATTCTTGATCTCTTATCATATATACAGAATATTGGCAATAAGAGTAATGTCATATACATATGGAGACGATAATACCATTTAATGCCTTGAGGAGTGGCATTAGGTGAAAGAAGTGCCATATGTTTTAAACGGTCATCTTTACCTGCAAGTGTAAGTGCGATATTCGCACCATCACTAAAGCCAATGACATCATATGTTTCTAAATCTAGCTCATTTGCGACATCCATCACATCCTGAGCCATACGGTCTAGCGTTAAAGGACCACTCTTAATAGATTTACCATGATAACGTGAATCCATTGCGATTAATTGATAATCGTTTTCTAAATCCTTGATTAATTGATCATATATTTTTCTATTTTCCTGATTCCCATGTAATAAGATAATCGGATAACCCTTTCCATGTACTTCATAATATATCTTCATAGCATTACCTCACTTTGATCTCATTATAACACATATTAAATAACTGTGAAAAAAAGCGACTTGTTAATGTGTTTAACAGTCACTCTCATCACAAATCAAAATAACATCGATATATACAATGTTTTTCTAATATCATACAGTGCAGAAAATGTAGTAATATATTATTTCTTCACTATCCATTTACCACTTCTATTAGAGCCTTCTCTTTCTACTAACCCATTTAAACGCAAATATTGAATGATGTTTTGAATCTGTTTTCTAGATAGATTAAACTCTTCCATTAGCTTAACCTGTGTTACAAAAGGATTTTCTCTCATTCTATTAAGTATCTCCAACCTTCTTTCAGTTCCTTTTTTGGCACCTTTTGCATCAACTTTGACTCCTTTTTCCTCAATTTCGGCTCCTTTTAGCCCAATTTTGGCTCCTTTTGACTCCTGTTTCATAAATGCTTCATGTGTGAACTACCCATCACCTAAAGGTAATGGGCTTCAGAGAGCCTAACGGCTCTTTTTAAGAAGTTTGATATTTAAGTTTCCACCTATTGCTAGGCAATCTTTATTCTTACAGGCGTGTCCACCTCGCCTCTACTGTATAGCCCCACAAGGGACACAACATTACTTTTACGCAAGATATTTAATGCACCATTTACATCAGCATTAAGACATTTACCATATAAACATTGATACATACCTCTATGTATTCGCTTTCCACTAAATGTATAGCTTTGCGGGTTGTCGTTATTGTAAATAGGAATATCATCCTTATCCCAAAATGATGCTTTTGAAGTATAGCTTTCTTCCTGCTTTACAAAGACAATGCCATTAATCTCACAAAGGTACTCTACCTTAAAACGAAGTTGTCCATAAGGTATATTTACAAATGTCTGATTATTGACTTTACCAATACTACTGTTCTTCTGGAAAGTTTCATTATAGCCAACTACAAGTGTTCCAATATCATTATTGATGCAATAATCTATGATTGTGCGTGCAGTCTTGTTCATATAATCATTAATCTTATTATTCCTGCTGCGAGTATTGGCTTTTTGTTTATTGGTAGGTCTTTTCCCAATATTTTGTTTATCTTTTACAGACTGTAAATCTGCATTTTGCTTATTGTACCACTGATTTATGGATTTAAGTCGCTTACCATCAATGATGAATGTCTTGCCATTACTTGATACCGCTGTTACAAGATTATTAATACCAAGATCAATTGCCAGTGCATTATTTATATTTAAGTTTCTTTGAATACATTCAGCTTCATAGATATATTGAATTTCAAAGAACCTGGCGTTTGCTTTCGGTATGATACGGATTTCCTTAACTTTCTTATCAAGTAATATAGGTGGGATGGTAATCTCTACACATTTATGTTCTTTCTTGTAAGCATTTGAATATGGTAAAATCAGTTTATTACCACTAAGTCTTACAAAACCTATGACAAGCGTAGTATATCCATCTTTTGGAAGATAGTTTGGCAAACGACAATCCTTAAAAGCATACTTGCCTTTTACGGTAAAAATTTATCTGGCTGTGTACAGAAAAACATTAACCCTACATTCTTAGGTTTAACGTATTCCGGAAGTATACTAATAATATTCATATTACTGCATAATTCAGTGAAATCTCCAGTTATTGATTTTTCATATAGTGAACTTCCTATTTCTCTCAGATAATTCTGAATCAAAGTTATATTCAGATCAGTTATTTCTGCTTGATGATTTACTCTATCATCAAACGGCACCCTATTTGCTAGATTAAATAAATCCTTTTCTTCATCATCAGATGGTGCCACAGTGTTTGAAGCTTTACGAATGTAATGTATTCTCTCTTTATTATTTCTCTCCATCGTCTTTGGCGATGAGTATGGTCTATTATCACCACCTGGACACCATATTACAATAAAATACTTACCTTGATATTTTTCAACACTAATTATCGGTGTATAAGACGGTCTAAGAAGTTTGCATTTCGCAAAAATATTTTTCTGGAAAGAATCTAATTTTTCAGGTGGTACTCCCTTTAGCGGATAAATGGGTCTTCCATTAACCTCTTGCACTCCAATAATAATATATCCACCGCCCCAATTATCAAGATCATTCGCAAATGCACATATAGTTTTCAAAGATGCTGCTGGATCCCAAGTTTGTTTCAATTCAATTCTTGCCCATTCAACAACATCGCCAGATAATAATGTTTTAATACTTGTTGGTATTGCTATATAGTCACATCCTCCATACTATTTAATACTCCAATATTTGAAGAATTGCTTATTTAAGAGAGACTATTTTCGAATCACCTACACACATTTCTGTACATTCTTTGTCACTACACACAACGTACTAACAATCACACCTCACTATTTATACAATATTTATTCACAAATAAATAAGTTAAAACTAACTTCTTTTGTACAAGTTGTGTATTTTTAAGTCATTTCACAAATCTTGATTTACCTTTTTACAAATGTTTGCTATAATCAATGAATTAGAAGGGGTAGTATAAGGGAGAGAAAGATAACATGACAAATATGCAGAAAAGAAATAAGATTATTGTAATTATTGTATCTGTACTCGTGATTCTTGGATTATCAGTATTCCTCTATATTCATCATATGGGTACAGCTTATAGTGATCGCTTCTTACCTTCTACTTATATTAATAATGTAAATGTAGGTAAGTTAAGTGTTGCAGATGCAGAAAAGAAGATTGCTGAAAATCAGTTAAACTACACTTTAGAAATGAAGTTTAGAAATAAGACTACCGAAACTATTTCAGCAAAAGAAATTGACATGAGTTATGTTCCTGATGGAAAAGTTGAGGCTTTATTGAAGAAACAGGATTCATTTACATGGTTCAAGAACTACTTATTTAATCACAAAGGAAATAAGAAAACTATTCAGACTAAGACTTCTTATGATGAAAATAAGTTAAAGGATGTTCTTTATAGCAAGAATCAGTTAAAGGATGAAAACCAGACAGCGCCTACAGATGCACGTATGAAGTATGAGAATGGTTCATTTACTGTACAAAAGGAAAAAGCTGGAAATAGTTTAAATAAAGAGACTGTTTATGAAGCAGTGAATAAAGCTGTTGGTCTTCAGAAAACTAGTTTAAATGTTGCTAAAGTAAAGGATGCATATAAGATCCCTGGAAAAACAACTGAAACTGTTAAATCTGAAGCTGAAACATTAAAGAAATATTTAAAGACTTCTATTACTTATGAACTACCTAACAATCAGAGTGAAGTCTTAAATAGTGAAAAGATGTTAACATGGCTTGTTAAGAATGAAGATGGTACTTATAGCTATAACGAAGAAATCTGGAATAAACGTATGAAGAGCTTTGTTTATACACTTGCAACTAAAGCCAATACTGTTGGTAAGACACATACATTTAATGCAACAGGTTTAGGCGTAAGAACTGTAAGTGGTGGTACTTATGGTTATAAGATGAATCAGACAGAAGAAATCGCAAAGATTAAAGAAGAATTAAATGCTGGTAAGGCTGTTAAGAGAGCTCCTGCTTATAGTGCTAAAGAACAGTCTACTGAGAATTATGGTCTTGGTGGTAATTATGTTGAAGTTGACTTATCTCGTCAGCATCTATGGATTTATAAGAATGGTCAGTGTGTTCTTCAGTCAGATTGTGTATCAGGTAAGATGACAAATGATCGTTATACTCCAGCTGGTACATATTATATTTATTCTAAAGAACGTAATAGAGTATTAAGGGGTACTAAGGATCCTGTTACAGGTAAGTATCCTTATGAATCTCCTGTAAGTTATTGGATGCCATTCAATAGAGGTATTGGTTTCCATGATGCGAACTGGAGATCTAGTTTTGGTGGTAATCTTTATGTGTCTGGTGGTTCACACGGATGTGTTAACCTTCCAGTAAGTTTTGCAGGTACTATGTACAATACTATTACAACTGGTATGCCAGTAGTCATTTACTACTCACAGGGCTATACATTAAATGGATAAAAAAATGAGTCATACACAAACGTGTATGACTTTTTTTCTGCCCTTATATTACCATATTTTCGCTATTTTTTCAATTCTTGTTCTTTTTTAGAATATATGATATTAAGAATAGCAGGAGGTGCCTATGAATCAAATTATTGAACATCGCAAACTTAATAAAAAAGAGAAAATGATTCTTACCAATCATTTGATCAAAGTATGTAGAAATCTGCATTGGATAGAAACTGATTCCGACAAAGCTGTTTTTATCACTGAACCTTTTCTTGGTTATTCTTCTATTTCTCATTTGAAGCATATTATCGCAATGTTTTATATCATCAGAAGCAGAATAGATATTACATCTAGTGATGAAGATATCAGAAATGCACTTTATCACTATCAATCTATCAATCGTGTGATAGAAATATTATTGAAAGAAGGTGGAACCTATCGAATTGAGACTATTAGATACAGAGAAGAATTATGATCCTTCTCTAGTCAAAGAACTTGTTTGTCATTATAACCATAACCAAAGTACTTCTATTTCTTTAGAAGACTTCAAGCATATTCTAGATACTATAGATTATATTTTAGAACATGGAGAAACATTCGACAAAGGTATTCAATCTATACAATCAGATATCAAAGAAATACAAAGAATTTATAAGAGTATTCAATTACTTCCCATCAATAATGAAAAGTATCTGAATGTTTTGAAGAAACAGATTCCTTTCTTTATTCAATCTGTTACAGGAAAAGATGCATTATTTCATTATTGTGATATTTCCGTAGATTTGGATTATCCTCTTATTGATGGTATCCCTCTTTATCATGATATGTATCATTTAAGAGGAACTGATCTTGTACTTTACTATTTAAAGAGACTCAGTGAAGAGAATCATTTCTGCAGTCTATTTGATGATTTAGAAACATTTATTGAAGACTATGAAAAGACTATTAAGACATCTCTATTTGACTTACAGATTAACTTCTTTGAACTAGTGGTTCATCAATGCATAACACATATATCTATTTATAATTCACCTGGTTTAATTATTCATGACAAAAAAGAAGTTAAAGAAATAAATTCGATTATAAGTTTTTTCCATTATCCTATGATTGATTTATTTAAAGAAAACATTATTGCATCCTTCAACAAGATTCCTATTATTTATCCACAGGATAGTTATCAAATAACTTTTAGTCACGAAGGTGCTGATTTCTATGAGATTCTCAATCAATTTGAATATTCCAGAGATATCACATTATTAAAACAATTAAGTATCTACGATCTAATAGATTTCTTAGAACAGGATATTCTAATAAATGAAGAATACACAGCTTTTATGAGCTCTTTAACCGCAATAGAAATTGTTTCTATCCTAAAACTCATTATTCCTGAACTTGACACATTTCTGCATTCAACATCTATCGCAGATATCATTAGCGAATTAGATACATCTATCACATATCAAGAAATACTATCTCACTATATCACAACAGAAGTTCTCAACACTTATCCACAATACATAAAAAAAGAAGGTTCTTTTTGAACCTTCTTATCTTCTACCTGCTCCTGCATAATGTGCAGAATAATATCCACTATTTAATGAAGAAACAACTACACCTGTCTTAGAGTTTGCAGCATGGATGAACTGTCCGCCACCAATATAGATACCTACATGAGAGATACCTGATTTATAAGTTCCAGCGAAGAATACTAAGTCACCAGCTGTTAAGCCATCCTTAGATACTCTTGAAGTTCCACTATACTGAGCTGCTGCAGTTCTAGGTAATGATTTACCATTCTGACTATATACCCAAGAAGTGAATCCTGAACAGTCGAATACTGTTGGTCCAGATGCACCCATACGATATGCACAGCCAAGTCTTGAACGTGCTGTTCCAACGATACCACCCTGTGCAGCACCTCCTCCAAGACCACCAAAGTTATAGCTTCCGCCTTTGTTGCTCTTGTTGTTAGTTTTTACTTGTACTACTGGTGCAGCAGATACATTGATCTTTGCACTTGTTTCAGATCTATTACCAGCATTATCAGTGACTCTATAATAAACACGATAAGCGCCAGCTTTGTTTGTATTAACAGTTCCAGTAATTTCTACTTTACCTGTTACATCACCATCTAAGTTATCGATAGCTGATGCTAAGTTTGATTTAGGATCAAATGAAGTACCATACTTCACATCTACATTATCGCTCTTTAATGTAATTGCTGGTCCAGTCATATCTGCAACTTTTACTTCATAATCATTTGAAGTCTGGTTTCCAGAACTATCTGTTGCAGTTACCTTGATTGGCTGTGCATCAGTTATATTTCTAGTATCTACATTACCTTCTACAGTAACTGTAGGGTTCACATCATAGTTATCCTTAATATCAACATAATTGTGAATATCGAAACCATCACCATAGTTAACAGTGATATTACCATTCTTTAAATTCATTTCTGGCGCAATTGTATCACCAACATTGAATGTAAAGTCTTTTTCTGATTTATTTCCTGCGTTATCTTCAACAGTTGCATGGATTACCTGTTCACCTAAAACAGATGTATCTAAGCCACGATCGAAAGTAATGAAATCAGAAACATCACCATCTACATTATCAGTTGCTTTGATGTACTGTTTTAAATCATTGTTGCCGTTTGCTTCAACATTGATTACATAACCATCATTATTTACTGATTCTAATGCTGGTGCTTCTGTATCAACAACTTTAACTTCAACTTCTTTAGTTGTTTCATTGTTGAATGCATCCTTTACAGTAACATTAACTTTATAAGTTCCAATCTGATTCTTCTGATAAGAAGTATCATCAATTTCAGTTTTAATAACACTTACTGTATCTCTATTATCTGATACAGTGAAATCACTTGCTTTTAATTCTGTACCGAATGGTACTTCAAGCTTATTTGAATGAACAATAGGCGCTGTTCTATCAGCTGCTGCATAACCTACTAATGCAAATGCTGAAATAGCGACTACTGGAATAAACATTGTCTTCTGAGTTTTAATACGGTCTACCATGAAATCTACAACTTCTTTAGTTTTCTTATCCATGTAATCCACTCCCTTTCTTTTCGACAATGACTATTATATCACTCTGGGAAAAAAAATAAAGAACTTTCTTAAGAAATTTTTAAGAAATATAAAAAAGAGCCGAATATATCAACTCTTTTTTGATTAAGAATTATTTAATAATGTTGTAAGAATTATGGTATTAAGCACGTTTTTCTTTAAATGTTAAGGATAATACTAAAGCGGTTACAATTAATAAGGATAAAAACAAATAGAATGGTGTCATTGTAGAAAAGCTATCAATCATTTTTCCACCAATTAACTGTACGACTGCAGCACCAATTCCTCTACCTACTGTTGCTTGTAAGCCAAAAGCTGTAGAGACATACTTATCTTCTACAATTTCCATGATTAATCTTACTGTAATCATAGTAAAGAGTATAGTAGATAAGCCTTTGAATACAAATACTGCCACAATTAAATTTGGATTAGGTAATGTTGCATACCAGACAAAGTTGACTACAGACATGGCACATGCAAAGAGCATGATATGTTTATATGAGAACTTCTTAATAATAAAGTCAGTTGCAAGTATTGCAGGTACTTCAAATAATGTCGCAAATAACTGGTATGTACCTACCATGGATGCTGTTCCACCTACTGATTTAATAAATACTGAGATATATGTGAAATTGGCTGTACAAGCGCCCCAGAAGAAGAAAGAGATTAATAGGAATATAATGTACTGTTTATTCTTAAAGAGGCTCTTATAGGCTTCTTTTGAGCTATATTCTACTTTTGTTTCAGTTTGCACTTCTTCTGGATCATTGACTCTTAGGATACAGATAAGAACTGTTATTGTACCAAAGAGGAAAATAACGAAGATAGAAATAGGTGCAATCACATCATAAACAAAACCACATAACTGAGCACTAATGGCATAACCAACAGAACCCCATAATCTGATCTTACCAAAGTCATAAGGTGAAGAAACACCAATTCTGTCCGTTAATGGTGTCACTGCATTGAATAAGGCAAGAATAGTCGCACTAGTAATTAATAGAATAATTAGCTGATGTGAGAACATAAAGATCACATTCATCACCACTGTAATAAATAATGCTACTAAGGATACTTTTCTAGGTGAACGGAAGCGGTCTGCCAAAGTTCCTAGATAAGGCTGAGCAAAGATTGAGAATAATGGTGCTGATGAAGTAATAAGTGATATCTGCTGAGCATTAAAGTGAATATCACTTAAATATAAAGCAAGCATTGCATTGTAACATGCAAATGCGAAATAAAAGAAAAATGATGTACCAGCATGATACATATAGCTGTTCTTTTTCATAATGTTCCCTCCGACGGACTTTATTATAACCACATATGATTAAAAAGGTCTAATTTTTCATATAATGTAACAGAATTGTAAAAAAGCCTAACTCGTTGAGTTAGACTAACTTAATAGACAATATGAAATGACGAGGAGGAAACAAAAAAGTAACTCTCCTTAATTGTTCAAT
>NZ_QTUM01000021.1:0-36039 GCF_003435615.1 Catenibacterium sp. AM22-6LB | reverse complement strand
ATTACTGATTATTTTTTTGAATTTTTACTTGATTTCTATTATCCAATTTTTTTATGCATAAAAAAAGGGACATACACTGTCCCTAACAAACAATACCATTACGTATTGTGTAATTTATTCCATTGTAATTGTAAGTACCATTATATGACCAATTCAATTGACCATTTTCTACATAGTACCAAGTACCTGATCCGTTAACCTGCGACAAGGTGGTCTTATGCCAGTTTATCTGTCCATGATCCACATAATACCATGTACCATTAAATAAAATGAGATTAGAATAATTCCAGTCAATCATACCGTTCTTTACATAATACCAACCATTATTGAAATAGAATAACCCATTATACGACCAATTCAATTGACCGTTTTCAATATAATACCAATTATTATCATAGTAAGCTAATCCTTGATAGTTCCAGTTAATCACACCATTTGAAACATAGTACCAAGTACCACTTCCATTAACCTGACATAATGTATTTTTATTCCAGTTTATTTGGCCATTCTCCACATAATACCAAGTACTATAATACTTCACTAGATTTGTATACTTCCAGTTGATCTTACCATGATCCACATAATACCATGTCCCATTATATAAAATGGGACTATTATAGTTCGTATCTAGAACACCATTAACTAAATAATACCATTCTCCATTAATATAAGTAAGACCATTGCTAGATGTGTTAACAGTACCATTCATCACATAGTAAGTCTTTCCACCAAAGTCTACTAAACCAGTATAAGTGTCATCAATCTTACCATTATGAATACAATGCCACTGCCCATTGTAATAAATAAGTGCATCACCAGTTAAGACAATACCATTATTCACAAAGTACCAATCATTTCCATATTTCACTATACCAGTCATATTCTTATTTGTATGGCCGTTTATAAGATAGTAAGTTGTTTTACCACACGTCCAAGGACCGTTATAAGATGTATCTATCTTACCTGAATCTACCTTATAATATTCCCCTTCATATTCAATAGCACCTGTAATAGATTGATCCGCAATACCATCAACCATATAGTAATTATGATAAACACCTGTGACATCAATAAAATGACCATACTGAGTCGCATATGTACCTGCTCCGATAGTAATAGTAGATGCATAAGTATTAACTTTTACATCCTCACATTTCATTAAATAGCCACCAATGGTTTCACCAATTGAGTAATGTCCATATTTATTAGGATGATAACCATCTGAAGAAAAGTAATCCTTATTTCCATTTAAAGCATATTCACTATTAGTGATATATGTGCCTCCTGCCTGCTTTGTACCATCCTTATAAGCCTCTATAACCTGAGTAAAACAACTACGATTTTCTATAGAATCACCAGTCATAGCGACTAATACTTGTGCTTGAGGATAAAGTTTTTGCGCCTTTTTTACTGTATCATAAACCCTGTTTTTAATTGTGTCATAGGAATATTTCATATCATTATAGCCACCTGCTATAACTACATATTTCGCATTTCTTCCTGTACCTTCCTCTAATAAATCATCAAATGTCTGACCATGAGACTCCGCAACGAATCCTACACCACCTTGAGATGCCTGTGTATAATCAACACCTGCCTTTTGACTTGCATGAACATACCATAAATCATCCCCAGTAATCATGCCATCCTTAGAATAACCTTGGGTATATGAATCTCCAATATATTGTACAAGATCTTTATTATCTGCATAAACTGGTGAACTAACACAAATAAGCAGAAAGATAAAAATACCAATCAACTTTTTCATGCGATACCTCCGTAATTATTGAATAAGTCTACTAAAATATATTCTTGTTTAGTATTCTTGTCAACATTGTTTACTTAAACCAATAAATTCCATTAAAAAAGTTCCTCCAACTAGGAGGAACCTCAAAGTGAATTAATAAATAATTACTTTAGTATTTCTAGGAATGTTGTCATAGATCCATTTAGCATGATCAATATCTAATCTAACACATCCATGAGATACTGCCTTATCCATTGAATTATCAATGATTCTTTTTGGTGTATTCTGTCTATCATAGATAACTGAATGGAATAAGTAGTTACCAGTAATCTGTGTATAATACCAGCATCTACCTCTTGAACCTGTATCGAAGTATTTACCTTTAGAGCCCACATAGAAAGTACCACTTACTGTTGGTGTTGATGGTTTACCAACACAACACTGATAATACTGAACATCTTGCCAGTTACCCTTGCTGCCTCTAAAGATACCAACACGATGTGCGGCTCTATCTACGAGAATAATATACTCTGTAGGACTTGATTCATTACGTGCAAGATTACGCATTTTGTCTAGTGGGCTATTAATCATAACACCATTGATTACTTCATAGTATGTACCTTGACCATTAACTTGTGCTAAACCTGTATAACTCCAATCTAACACACCACGGTTAATGTAATACCAGCCACCTGCATGATAAGCTAAACCTGTATAATTCCAATCTAACACACCATTTCTGACACAATACCATGTTCCATAATACTGAACCAAATCAGTAAAATTCCAATTTAACTTACCATTTTCTACATAGTACCAAGCACCATAGTATTGAGTGAGATTTGTGAAGTTCCAATCTAACTGTCCATTCACAACCATATACCATGTACTATAATACTTAGTTAATCCTGTATAATCCCAATTGATCTTACCATGATCTACATAATACCATCCGCCACAGTGAGAAGCTAAACCTGTATAATTCCAATCTAACACACCATTTCTGACACAATACCATGTTCCATAATAATGAACTAAATCAGTAAAGTTCCAATTTAACTTACCATTTTCTACATAGTACCAAGCACCGTTATATTCAGTAAGATTAGTGAAACTCCAATCTAACTGCCCATCTACTACCATATACCATGTACTATAATACTTAGTTAATCCTGTATAGTTCCAATCAAGTTTACCATGATCTACATAATACCATCCACCACAGTGGAAAGCTAAACCAGTATAGTTATAATCTAATACACCATTTCTAATACAATACCATGTACCATCCTTTAGGATTAAATCATTAAAATTCCAATCCAAATAACCATTTACTACATAATACCAAGTACTATAATACTTAGTTAAACCTGTATAATTCCAGTTAAGAACACCATTTTCAACATAGTACCATCTACCATCATGTATAGCTAAACCAGTATAATCATAATTAACTACACCTTTTTCAAGCAAGTACCATGTGCCATTGATGTATGTTAACTCACTCTTACTTGTATCAAGAGATCCATTATGCATGTAGTATAAAACACCATCTGTTTCACAACCACCTGTATAATTCCAGTT
Organism: Catenibacterium sp. AM22-6LB; assembly: GCF_003435615.1. Taxonomy (NCBI): domain Bacteria; kingdom Bacillati; phylum Bacillota; class Erysipelotrichia; order Erysipelotrichales; family Coprobacillaceae; genus Catenibacterium; species Catenibacterium sp. AM22-6LB. The sequence goes on along the minus strand of NZ_QTUM01000021.1, from coordinate 32,708 downwards.
AATCTGACCATGATCTACATAGAAGTAGCCACCACAGTGTTCTACAACTCCTGTATAAGTCCAGTCAATTGTACCGTTTTCTACAAAGTACCATCCACCACAGTGGAAAATAACATCTCTTGTTTCTTCATTTAAGCGACCTTGATCAATGTAATACCAAGTGCCATCAATGTAGACTACATCAGTCAATGTTGTATCAACAGTCCCATTCTGTACATAATACTTTTCACCTTCGTATTCAGCTAACCCTTTAAAGTCTTTATCTACTTCTCCATTTGAATAATAGACAAACTGATCATCTTCATAGACAAGTCCTGACTTTGGTGTAACAACATCTTCTGTAGTTGTATCATCTACTGCATATACAGCATTACTCAAAGCAAGAGGTACCTGAATAACCATAAAAGATAAAATTAAGCCTAATAATAACTTACTTAGTTTCTTCATGAAATGTCGCCTCCTTTCTCCCAAAATAGTAGGATTTCTCATCCTAATCATTATTTTACTCTTAAAGATACCTTTAATCAAATATTTGTATTAGATAGTATTTTTATTGTATTTAATGTTTATTATTGATATTCTACTAAGAATATTTTATTTATACTCCCAAAAAAAAGAAGAGTGATAAACACTCTTCTTAAACACGCTGTCCATTAACCACTTTATATTGAGGTCCTTTATTATTCACCTGGGCATAACCATTATATTCCCAGTTGATTTTACCATTCTCTACGTAGTAATATCCACCACAATGATAAACAAGACCCTTATAAGAATAATCAATAGTCGCTTTCTTTACATAGTACCATGTACCTTCATAAAGAACTAAATCTGTAAAGTTCCAATCAATCTTACCATTCTTTACATAATACCATGTACCATTATAAAGAACTAAGTTTGAATAATCCCAATAAATCTTACCATGATTCACATAATACCATGTTTTATTATAGTAAGTGAGATTGCAGTAATCCCAGTTAATATGTCCATGATCGATATAGAACCATTCTTTATTGTAGTAAATAAGGCCTGAATGATTCCAGTCTAGCTTTCCTTTAGAAACATAGTACCATGTACCTTCATAAAAAACTAAATCTGTAAATTTCCAATCTATCTGGCCATTCTTTACATAATACCAGGCACCATTATAAAAAACTAAATTTGAATAATCCCAATGAATCATACCATGATAAACATAATACCATGTTTTATTGTAGTAAATGAGATTACAATAATCCCAGTTAATATGTCCATGATCAATATAGAACCATTGATTGTTGTAGTAGATGAGACCTGAATAGTTCCAGTCTACCTTTCCTTTAGAAACATAGAACCATCCACCAGCATGATAAACTAAACCAGTATAATTAAAATCAATAATACCATTAACTACATAATACCAAGTACCATTATAAAGAACTAAGTCTGTAAACTTCCAATTGATATACCCATGATCTACATAATACCAGGTATCATTGTAGTAGATTGGGTTACTGTAATCCCAGTTAACTGAACCTTTTTCAAAATAATACCAAGTATTCTTATAATAAGTTAATTGTGTATAGCTTTCATCTATAACACCTTTTTTAACATAGAGAAGATCTTTTCCGCTTTCTACAACACCTGTATATTGTGGATCTACAACACCATTTGTAACATAATAATTCTTACTATTATACTTACAAGTACCATTGTAGTTCTTATTAACCTGACCATTTTCTACATAGTAATATTTACTATTATATTCATAAAGACCCTTGTATTGATAATCAACCATACTATTTGAAACATAATAAAGTGTACCATCTTTTTCTACAAGACCCTTATAATCCCATCTCACCATACTACGGTCTACGTAATACATAGCACCATTGTATTTAACTAGATTTGTATATTTCCAGGTAATTGTTCCATTTTCAATATAATACCAAGTGTTATTGTAGTAATAGAGATCATTATAACTTGTATCTACTTTACCTTCTTTAATGTAATACCAAATATTTCCAGTATAGAATAAATCATTGAATCCATAATCTACCTGACTCTTATAGAAATAATATTTTGTACCTTTATATTCAGCAACATTATTATATGTCCATGAAATAGTACTACCTTCTACATAATAAAGATTATTGTTGTTGGATACGACACCATTAAATGTCCAATCTAATACTCCATTCACAATATAGTACCAGTTATTATTGTAGTAATATAAATCAGTAAAGTCCTTATTAAGCTTACCGTTAGTTAACATGTACCAATTAGAACCGTATTGTACTAGTCCTGATTGAGACTTATCTACTTTGCCTTTTGTAACAAGATATGTATCTCCCTTATAAGTAGCGAGTCCACTATATGATGTATCAATACGATTATTCTTAAAGTAGTATAATTCTCCTTGAATTTCATTTAATCCATCAGAATACTTAGTATTAGTTCCACCATTGTTTGTATTACCACCATATGAATTTTCAAATGGACTATAAGAGTAATTTAAATCTACATTAGTTGAGATACCAGATATTTTTCCAGTACAAGAGCACTGCCACATATCATATTTACCCTGATAATTACAAACTGTATTATATTGTGCAACCCACTTAGTCCAGTTATTAAAACAACTATCAGTTAAATAATTAGTAAACCAATCTTTGTTCGCATAAATACCAACAGTATATCCCTTTGCAGATAACTTATTACAGAATGTCTTCGCAATATTCGCAATTTCAGTTTTACTTAATTTCTTACGTATTGCATCTTCTTCTAAATCATAATAAACAGGATACTTGAACTTCTTACCTTCTAATAAGCGAATCGCATGATCTGCTTCACTAGATGCTTTCTCTACAGTATCAGCATAAGAATATAGGTAAACACCATAAGGAATATTGTTGTCTGTACATCCCTTTACATTTTCTTCCCATTTCTTATCATCCTGACTCTTATCATCTATACCATAACCACATCTGATAATCGCATATTCTACTTCTGACTGTTTGACTTTCTTCCAGTCAATAGTGCCATTATGATAGCTTACATCAATTCCCTTACAAATTGCTTTTGGATCATCAGGCCATCCTGAATTCACAGAAGCACGTGCAGCATAATTTGCACGACCTCTTTCCTTCACTTGCCCATTTGAATATCTAAAGCTATTTGCTATATCATTCTTTTCATTATAGTTAATATCTTCACCAAATGCTGGAAGAGTAGTACTACTTACAACCATTAGGAAAGATAAAACTGTAACGCATAATCTCTTAAATAGTTTTTTCATCAGTGTGTCCTCCTTCGCGTTAAATCATTTTAACATGTGTATTATGAATCATCAATTTGTATCAATAATTTCACATAATTCATTCTGATGTAAAATAATAAAATCAATAAGTATAAAATAAATGCGCTTCCATGCATTTAATAATATAACATCTAAATTACAGATTATCAAACATTATCACACGTTTTAATGCTCAAATAATCATGATATTTACAATAAAAAAGAGTTTGTAAATAAAAAACTGATTCATAGAGAATCAGCCTTATTCTTATACAGTAATATCATAATACATAAACTTTCTATCGCAGCTATAACCCATACAGATATATTTGTATCATCACCTGTTTTTATATGTGATTTATTGAGTTTAGAAGGTGTAGTCTGTTCAGGTTTTACCCATTCAGCTTTAGGTTCAATCTTTACACTATATTCTACACTTCCATCTACAAGAGAGGGAATACTTACTAGAAAAGGGGCAGACTCAAACTGACTTTTACCACTTTCCACATATCCCTCTTGTGCAATCAAATAAATACCTTGCGTTAAATTACTAAATGTTGTACGACCTAATGTATTAGTTTCTTGTAGTGAACAAGATATATCTTTCTTTTGTGCATATTTATATAATTGTTTGGCTTGTTTTTCTCTTGCCTCTGCACTGGTATCTTCTAATGATATATGTGAATCTTTAAAGTTATCCTTCCATGTCAATGTATCATTACTCATATATTGAACCTGATAGATTGAAAACTTAGCATCTGAAAGATTCACTTCCTGATTCAATTCATTTCTACATTTATATACAATCTGTATACTTCCTTTTCTAGAACCACTCTCTGCATGAATAGTTGAAACATTCATGAACGTACTCATGAGAAAAACAATCATAAACACAATAATATTTCTTACCTTCATGTTAGTTCCTCCTTTTCTTATCCCTTATACAGTAAATAATTGCGATAATTAAACCTATCAAAATCACAATTACTGCCGTAATTAATACCTTAGACGTAAATGATAATTCTGGTTTAATATTTGTATCAGGCACTTTCTTTGTAGCTTCTTGATATGGTATACGATGTCCTCTTACTAATAATCTATGTGTATTAATCGCATAAGGTGTACATGTCACTAATGTGGCATAATCTTTACCAGGTTCTATAGATAAACTCTTTGTATCTTCTGGTAATACTGTTTGTATTTGATCTATTTTATAAGCCAATGTTTCATCTAAGACCTTGATATAGAATATATCTCCTTCTTTTAGCTTATCTATATTTGTGAATAATGTCTTAGTAGGCAGTCCTCTGTGGCCCGTTAATACTGTATGAGTACTCTCTCCACCAACAGGCAAAGAAGTACCCCAGAAATGTCCTACACCTGCCTGTAAGACTGTTTCACTTGTGCCATGATAAATCGGTAGTTCTATATGAATCTTAGGAATACGTATATATCCCATCATTCCAGAACCATCTACATTTAATAAACTCTCATAACGTGCATCTAACTTTGTATCTTCCTGTGAAAATGGATCTATAAGATCTATATTTCCTAACATCTCTCTATTATAAGCACGTGCTTCTTCCAACATTCTTATCTTATCTGCCTTAGAGAGTTCTACACTCTCTTTATCATAATAAGAGATAGCCTTAGAACCATTCTTCTCATTCAGATAACTACTAAAACTAGGATATAACAACACGGAGAATGCAATCAAAAGTACAAATAAACGAATAATATCATTTTTTGTGATTTTAATCTTCATACACTTCATTTCATTCTCCCTATTAATATATAAATAATTAGAATTGCGGTTATCTTTTATGAAAGATAACCGCTCATTCCATTAAAAACTATTTCTTAGTTTTCTCTTTTTCTATCACGGATAAAGCTTACTGCAACACCTAATACAAGAAGGGCTGCAACAACAGTAAATGCGATAGTACCCATACCACCTGTTGATGGAAGGATAGAACCAGTACTGTTTTCTACGTCGATGATTTTGTCTTTTTCTACTGTACCATCTTTTGAGATAGTCCACTTATTTACATCTGTATCTGTGCTCTTTGTGATTTTAATTACGATTGGAGCAGTTAACTTATTGAATCCGTCTGGTGCCTTTGTTTCTACTAAATAGTATGTTCCTTCTGCAAGACCATTAACATGAAGATTGTAACCTTGACCGGTAATTGAATCCACAGACACAAATTCTGTAGTAGGAGATGTTGAGTCTACTACATAGTTACCATTACTTCCTAATACTTTAATAGCGTTTTCGTTAGCTGCATCAGCATCAGTTTTGTTTGAATATAACTTGAATTTAGCACCAGCTAATGTCTTGCCACCGTTTTTAGCAAATTTCTTGATAGCAAGAGGGTATGTAGGTGTTTTTGCTTCACTTGGTGTAGTAGTTGTTGTATCGCTTGGATTGTTACCATATTCTAATGTGGCACTGTTCTTTTCTGTTACAACGGCATCTTTATTCACTTTAGCATAATAAGTTACAGTGAATTCTTTACCTTTGTTTGTCTGGTTAGCTCTTACCCATGCAGATAAGTCAAGAGCCATTGTCTTCTTTGTGGTATCTAATGTAGCTGTTGTAGGTGCTGTGCTTGCATCAGTAGCATTTTTGAATGCAACTGATACGTTTACTGTATTACCAGTGACAGCTGTTCCTTTTGCATCGTTTACAAAATCAAGACCGTTTGATAATGTATCGTGAATCTTATATACATATTCAGCATATCCAGTTGTATCTGGTACTGAACCAGCAACTGTATATTTAACAACCTGACCAATACTTACAGTTTCTTTATCAGCTGTTTTTGTGATACTTGGAGCTTCTGTTTTTAAACTTACTGTAGTTTCTCCATCAACTGTAACTAATGAAGACTGAATCTTCTTTCCACCTGTTACATATACTAAGTAGTATCCTTTATCTAATCCATTGAATACAAAAGATGTTGTGTTTTTACCTGTGATTTTTCCAGATGTTTTAGTAGCTTTTACTGTTGTACCATTCTTTAATGCATATTCAGTAAAGTCATTCGCGAACTTCTGAACTGGTGCTGATTTATCTTCTCCAAGAGTTTTTACAGCTTCTGCATACTCAACATCAGTTGTTCCTGAAAATGAAGTTCCAAGAGCTGACTTAATTGCATCCTTATAACCAGTAGCTGTATTTACTGTATAAGCATAGTTCTTGTTTTCTCCACTTCCTGATGTAGTAACATCAAATAATTTGTACAGACTAATTGTCTGGCCATTCAAATCCTGACCGCTTAGTACATTTACAGTAAGATTATTTGCATCTGCTGCAAATGCTGTTACGGACATAGTCATTGTCATAACCGCAGTTAATAACAATGCGATAATGCGTTTAATACTTTTCATAACTTTTTCTCCTTTTTTTTCATTTCTCTTTATAGTTTTTCTGCTTTATTTTCCTTATTCTTTCTGTATCTCATAACGAAATAAACAAGGAAAAGCAGAATTGCTATCGTGTAATATAAGTAGTTTCCTGATCCTCCAGTACCTGGAAGACATGGGAAATGCTTGTTGGTTATCGTAAACGTAAATCCATCTTCTGATGTATTTATTGTTGTCGTATAACCATTAATTTCCGCTTCTGTTACGGAATATTTATAATAACAAACAGTTCCATCACTTTCTTTAATATAAGCAGGAAGACCTTTAATCACTTCTTGCCATGTTGATTTTTTGATAGAACCTGTTATTGTGTAACTTTCATAACCTGGAACAGTTTCTGTCTTATTACCATTCGCATCCTTCCAAGTACGAGAAATTGTTACCGTAATACTCTCTGGTCGTTTATTATCGAAGTTATCGAAATCCTTCCAGACTTTATTTATAGTGAGTTTAACATGCTTATCGCATGGATCCTGTGACTCAGATGGTTCTGGTGTCTCACTTTCACCAGTATTTAGAGTTGTCTTTGTATCAGCCATTAATACTGCTTTGGCCGATGATTCATATGCTTTAAGATCTGCTTTTACTGAGTCACTCTTGCTTGCCAGAACAGCATTCTTTAATTTATCAAAAGCTTTAACCGTAATCATATGCTGGATTGTATAAATATCCCATCCACCATTCTTTTCATAACTACTATTTAATATCTGGCTATTGTTTTTGATTTCTGTAAGAGACTTATCTAACTTTCTATAAATACGGTAGTTGTTACCTTCACCTTCAACCTTATCCAATGTATTAAATTCATATACTGAATCTAATTCACTCTTACCACTAAAAGGCCCAACAAGATTCTTAGTACCTCTGACTACGTCACAGTAGTACATATCGTTATTCTTTAATAAACCTTCATCATTAAATCCTACAAAACCACCACTGCGTCCATCATTGGAAGTTCCATCATTGTTGTTAGTAGCACCACCTGCATAAATATCATATCCATAGCTCACACCATACACTTTACTATCAGTAATCTTTGTACGGTTTGCTTTAATAAGACTGACACTGATATTTGACTTTGCATCATTATCATTTAATAAACCATTCTCATCACATGGAAGTTTAATAGATGAATCTCCAATAGTAATAATTGCAAGATCTGTCTGTTGGCTGTTATCTGTTGATTTCTTAGAAAGACCTACAGATATATCTAAACCTAGAAGATTGACATGAAGAAGTTTTCCTTTATATAACGCTTCTACTTTTATAATTCCTAGATTAATCTTTAGAAGATTTGAATCTTGTATTTTATCTAGGTAAAGTGCTTTTACTAGCTGATTTACAACCGCAAATATGACATTAACTGGTCCAGAATCTAGTTTTAGATCTGCAAGATATGCAAAGCTTGTTCTACCTGCAAATCCTCCAGCGGTTCCACCAGATGCAACCTGTTTTAATCCAATATTTAAATCACTATTACTTCCTGCTGTACACTTAGACATCCTTGCAAGGTTTGCATAACCAATAAATCCACCTGCAATCTGTTCCTCACCATTCTGACTCTGTACTGTATAGCCATCACTTGTACCACTTACACTACATTCATCAATATGAGAACCAAAGATATCCATGACACCTAAGGCACCACCAAGAAGCTGTCCTGTATTATCTCCTATGACATCAATCTTATCAGCTTTCACAACACCACTCTTACCAGAGTAACCAACGAATCCACCTACACTATTTAAGCCTCTTACATTGCTTAATTGTGTAACTGTACTGTTCTTTACAGAACCATTTAGAAGTGAACCACCAAAACCACCGGCTGTTCCACTGTATGTGACTTGATTGTTCTGTCCAGATTTAATTGCTTTATTGGCACTGACACTTAGTCCTGCATCCTTACTTCCAATTACATTTCCGTAATATAGATAACTTCTAAAAGCATCTAATACATCTGTTCTTCCTAGTTTTAATAACTTATCTAATAGGGATGATTCATCTCCTGCACTGATATTTGCAACTCCAGCAACATCTGCAACACCAAAACATCCACCAGCATATTCACCTGCAATAACAGAACGGATATTCTTTACAGAAATACCAGCTTCTTGCTTATCTTTTTTACCAAGAACTGTACCTTCCAGCATTCCTGCAAAACCACCTGCAGTTTTCGCATAAGAGGTATTCTTGTTACCTGTTGTATAAGCACCATTTACGATAAATCCCCAATCATCCCAGGATTCAACGTCTGCATAATTGATTGTTGCGACTGTCGCATTAAGTACTTTAATGAGGTCTGAAGGGCTACTAAGTAGTTTATTAAGAAGTTTGCTTAATAATCCTTCACCTGCATTAGGGTTAAGTGTTGCTACACTACCAGGTCTAGAACTTCCTACAAAACCACCTACGTAGCTTCTACCATCTACTCGTCTAAGTTTCTTTACCTGGCAATGTGCAGTATTATCTCCCCATATCTGTCCACCAATGAGTTTGCCTACATAACCACCAGCATAACCACAAGTATCTTTGTCATCTACACCTTCTGACTGGACAATCAATCCGCTCTGATAACCCTCTACTGAAGACTGCTTAATTACTGGGACAAATACATTCAGTACATCAATCATTCGTCCTAACTGAAGATCAAGACCAAGAATATTGACACCACCAAGATCTGCAGCACCACCATTAATCATTTCTCCTACAAAACCGCCGGCGCATCGAAGCCCTTTAATTGTCTTTGCCTGATAAGCCTGTCCATTTGTTATCTTTCCGGTCTGCATTGATCCGACATAGCCACCAGCTGCTCCGCCATTTGCCAGTTTTATTTCATCCCGGTAATTTTCTCTTCCTGCGACAACATTGTATCCATATATATATTTCCCAATGATCTTATCAAGTTGTTCTTGACTGTTTACTTTACCATTCTCTGCAAGATCACTTCCGTAACCTTTATATTTACCAACAAATTCTACCCAATCATTCCAACTTTTATAATCCATCTGGGCAAGTGGTCCGTAAACTGCCGTATTTTCTTCCGTCGGATAGACGACGCTGAGAGCTCCAAGGATGTTATCTACTTTTACCAGTCCCCATAATAAGGACAGATTTCCGGTACTTGCCGTATCGGCTGACTCCATAAGACCTGTGAAACCACCTGCAATTTCTTCTCCGTATACCGAACGGATTCTTACTGCTTTACAAGTACTTGTTGGTCCAGAATAGTCTTGACCTTTCCACTTCTTTGTATTATTACCCCAGATATGACCACCTTCGTTATGTCCTACATAACCACCAGCCAAACCTCTTTGTACCTGTGTTGTAGAAGATGCCTGTGCACGTACTGCACCACCACAAGGAATACATGTTGTGGAACTGTTTCTGATTGTTGGTACAAAATCCTCAGCAACAGATGCTAATGCACTTTTTACATCCACAAGTCCTTTTAAAATACTTGCATTTCCTAGTACATTTGCCACATTTCCTGGCTGTAAGTCTCCTACATAACCACCAGCTGTTAACTGACCAATAATATAAGAGAAGTTATTCGCATTAGAATCCTGGATATGTCCACCAGAAATCTTTCCTGCAAAGCCACCTGCATCCCCAAGTACATCATTCTCTGATGCATCAGAAGCTGTATTCTCATATGATGCTTTAACCGCAAATCCACCAGGATTTCCAGTAACATGAGAATGTTCAATAGTAGATACCACTACATTTAATGCATCTAATACATTATTAATTCCTATAGACTTACCTAAAACACTTAATCCTTTACCTACAGAAGCAGCAGAACCAATATCCATATAACCAATATACCCACCAGCATATCTTGCACCAGTGACTGCATATTGACTGTTATTATCAAAGTATGTAGGGGCTTCTGTTGCTTCTAAATCTTTTGGAGGTGTTACATTTGTATGTTTTAAATATGTCACATCACAATAACTTACCTGAACACCACTACCATAACCAATGAATCCTCCTGCACTTCCTGCATGAGTATCATCTGTTTTTAATTTATTCGCAATGACTGTAAATCCTGAATCTGACTTTACACCAGCATATCGTACATAAGGGATATAGGCATTAATAACATTTAACAAATCTCCAATCTTAATATCTAACCCTTTAATACCACCAAGGATACTAATACCTTTACCTGCATCAGCAAGGGCACCAGAGTAAACATTACCTCCAAAACCACCTGCATATGACTGTCCATTAACATGATCTATGTTATATACAGAATAATAGTTTCCTTGTCCTGCATTATAGTTATTTACTGTACCACTCTGGAAGCTTCCTGCGAAACCACCTGCAGTATCCGCAGAAACACCACCACCATTTACATAAGTAACTGTACATACTGTGTAAGAAGGGACTAAGTATTTAATTGCTCCTAATAATCCATTAACATTAAGTAACGCTTTAATATCTGCTTCATTAGCTACATCAGCAAGACCACCTGTCTGTGAAGAACCAATAAATCCTCCTGCAATACCATCAGAATCATTTGCGGATACTTCTTTAAGATTCTTTACATCTGAATGATTGATTTCACAGCTATTACTTTTTCCAATAAAACCACCAGCTGTATAATCTACTACTTCTCCAAGATTGTTTGTACCTGTGGCTTTTACTGTGAAGCCGTCTTTTATACCATTTGCGTGGGTATTGTTGATTTTAACTCTAATACCTTCTGCAACAGAAAGCAGATTACCTACCTTTAATAGGTTATTTAATCCTAGTAGATTCAAAGTTAATCCGTTACCACCAACTAGATCACCAGGTCCTGCACAACCAACAAATCCACCAGTTCTATTTTTAGCTGTTATAGACTTAATATTACTTAAAGTAACTGTATCTACATCACCACCAATAGCTTCACCAAGTGCTCCCCCGGCATAATTATGACCAGCCTCAACTGTATATCCATCTTTTCCGTTTACTGTTACATTATGAACAGTAAATCCTAAGAAATTTCCAACTCCGAGTGTATTATTCAAAAGGCCTGTTACACTTGCAGTTGTTACACTACCCGCAATACCACCAACACGGTTTTCTCCTGCTTTTACCTTTAATAGTCCATTGATTGTATTATCTCTTTGTGCAACACTTTCTGTTTGTAAAGCACCATATTTCCAATAAGATAGCTTACTTAAATATTCTTGACTCGATTCAGCGAGATAGACACCATCTCCACCACCAAGAATACCACCGGCATAACTTTTACCCGCTTCAACAGAAATAGATGAACAATTCATATTACATCCAAGAATCGCAGAAGGGGCAATACCTGTTAGTGAAAGAAGCATGCCTGCTTTTTCTGGGTCACTAGATAAAAGATCTGTAAGAAGTTTTCCTACTGTCTTTAAAAGACTCGGATCAGATACTTCATCCTTACCAAGATTTGTCACCCAGCCAACTGTTGCAATTCCAGCTACTCCACCAGCATAGCTTCCAGTCGCTTTAACTGAAATACTTCCAGTTGAGCCACAATTAATCGCATAACTATTTGTAAGAGCACCTGTCATACCACCTTGGTAATTCTCGCCTGAAACAGTAACATCACAGTTTAAGATATTACAATTCATTAGTAAACTTTGTGGCTGTGTCACACGGATCAACTCAACACCAACATCACTTAATGTTCCCTTGATATCCGCATCTCTACTAATACCAGCAAAACCTCCACCATACTCTTTCGCCTTAACAGTATAGTTACTGTTGTTTATAGAACAATCAAATATGTCTGTTCCTACCTGCTGTCCAACAAAACCTCCAGCAAAGTCCTTATCATCATTTCCAATTATTCCTGTTAAATTATTTAAATGACAATTTTTAATTATGACATTTTTATACCCAGTTGGTATTAGATTGCCAACAGGTAAGGCATTGTCTAACAGAATTGTAATTAAATCTCCTAGACCAAGTCCTGGAATAGCATTTAATAATGAAGATAAAGCATTGACTGTTACTCCTAATACTTTAGATAATCCATCATACTGTGTAACACCTTCTGTATAACCAACAAATCCACCTGTACGTCCATTAATATTTGAAACACTGACTTTCCCTGTCACATCACAATTCTCAATAGACACATCCCCAACTAGTCTTCCTGCAAACGCTCCAGTTGCATATATAGTCGGATCCTTTGCACGTGCATTTAACAAAGCCGATAGGGTGTCTTTTAAATTCAATTTAACTTTTCCAAAACTTAAAACACCTACTAATAAATCAACAACTCCACCAACTAGCCATCCAAGACCAGATGTCAATCCACTAATTAACGTCTGTGTATTCTTATGTTCATTCGTATTATTTTTTACATCAACATTTCTGAGTTCCAAATTAGAGACTGTAACTCTTCCGGCACTTACACCAACATTATTTACATTGATTTCATTTGTTACTGTTCCAAAGAAACCAACACCAATATACTTCGTACTATCCATTTTTTCTGTCTGATTGACATTAACATTAGAAATAATTGGTTTTCCAGTTGCAAAAATAGAATTTCCATCAGTAAGTAATTGTTGTCCATTAGCTAACTTAGCTCCGATAATATTTCCTGATACCATAAGTGGTGTCCAAAGATCATCCTCTTTATTTGAATTAACTCCATCTTTTGATAAGTCAATGTCTCTAAAAATGATATAGTTCGCATTAGATGAATATTTTAAGTTACCATATTCTGCCTTTAATTTAGTAAGACTTGCATTCTTAGAGTCAGGTAATCCTTCATCATTAACACCACATAAGCTACCTGTACCAACAGTTAATCCACCTAATAATGTTCCTAATAGTCCACCTACACCCTTCAATAAACCAGTGACAACATCATCACTTGTTAAGTTGATATCTGCAAGTTTATATTTACCATTATCTTTATAATATAAATAAGAATTATCACCTTTTATTGTATCTGGTTTATAGCTAAATCCTTCAAGGTGTGTTGTTGCACCTTCTTTCGCAACTGCATCTAATCCAAGATCTGCATCGCCTGGATAATATGGTGTATAGAATGGTTTTCCCCCTAATAAACCACTTACGAGTCCCTGAGTATAATGAACATACAATCTTGGCGTAACGTTCTTATTAGTTCCAATGGCTCTTAACTGAGATTCATTACCTATTAAGATATATTTCTTACCACCAACCTCTGTATAAAGCTGTCCTGGTTTTGTTCTTCCATCTGCATGTTCACCGTTTAACCACTGAACACTACTAGATGAACTCTCTCTTAACTGATTCTCAACTAATTTTCGCTTACTAGAATCAAAACTTTGAGAGAGTACATACTTATGTGTTTTACTATAAGTTAAATAGGGCTGATTCTCTCCATTAGGATAAATCATCTGTCCCATGCCAAACTGTGGTGCATCATAATCTAATGACATGACTGGTTCTGTTTCTGAATTATCCTGTGCAAGAACCATTAACTGATAGGGGTTATAGATAGTAATGGTATCTGTTTCTTTATTATAAAGTGATGTACTTTCTCTAGTTGTACCTGTAATGCTACCAGTAAAGTTATTTGGAAGTGTCCAGATGTAATCAGTACTCATCTCAATATCACTCATTAATACATATTGAGCATCTGATGTATATCTCAATTCAGTTCCTTCATTCTTTACTACTTCTCCAGAACCAATTGATCCATCCTTATCACCTGTATAAACATAAGCATCTGAACCAATCTGTTTTAACTGATTATAGTTATAAATACAGATCTTATCGTTTTGGTAATATGTTTCTATATTCTCAGTTGTTTCAGTTGTATTTGTATTATTATCATAAACTGTCTCTTGAGATGTATTATCTGGTGAATCGAAGTTAACTATACCTGCCGCATTTGCCTGCGTGCATACCAACGCTATACATAGTATGAGTAGTACCCATTTATTTAATATTATCTTAATTTTATTCATACTAGACCTTTTTCCCTTCTTATCAAATCTGACTTATTATTCAGAAAACATGTCACAATTGTTCTAAAAGGCCCCATATTGCGGATATTCTCTCTATATATACACTATATATACACTTTTTTTAAATCTTTTGTATTATAGCTTTTTAAAACTGTAAATATAATGTGCAAAATAGGAAAAGTTTTTAACAGTTTTTTGTTCAAAGTGTACCAAAAGATATTACAAAATAAATAACGAGCCACATATGTGACTCGTCTTTAATTACAACTGTTCTAATATTTTAAGTATTACAATTCCATTTCTTACTGCAAGTATTTCAGGAATATTATCAAAATCTATATCTGTGAGATCTACAATCTTAGATAGACGATAGGAAACAGTTCTAGCATGAATATTCATCAACTCTGAAGTTTTTCTAATACTCTGTTTATTATTCAAATAACATTCCAGAGTACTGATCAACTCACTATTTTTCTTTTTATCCTGTTCATCTAGCTTAATGACTGAATCAGGTATATATTGTCTTAACTCTTCCTTATCATGAATATTGATAAATATCTGGAAGAAACCTAATTTAGCACAATCCACAATAGCTTTACTTCTATCACCCATAACTTCTCTAATTAAATCAATATACTCTAGCGCTACTTTAGAGTCTTTAAAAGAATCTTTTAATCCATGATATCCCTTCACACTTTTTCCTATTCCAATAAGAAGTTCAAACTTCTTATTTCTTCTAGTTAGAGAGTCTTGTATTTCTTTATGAATCTCTTTTAATGTATTTCTAAAGACTTTTTTTACTTCCCAATCTTTTTCGTTATAAAGGTATAAGACAAGATTCCCACTATAATAAACATTTTCTTTAGGAAAATAGCTATACAATGCCTCTGCCACATACTTACTCTCATTCTTCTGAGTAATACTGAAGTTCTCTTTTCTATCCTCAGGTTTTAAATATAAGGTAACAACCCTATATTCATCTTTAACACTTAGATTAAGTAAGTTTGCAACATCATCTTCTTCTGCATTAGACATTGAACCATTCATTAGTCTATAACTTAAATCTCGATAGTATTTGATTTCCAGTTCCCTTTTTGTGACATCCTGAGCTAAAAGATAAAATAAAGCTGTAATTATATTATCTAATGCAACAAAGTCTAATTCATCTAATGGTTCATTTGCTTCTGTAACCACTAGATAATAATTATAATAATTCAGAATATTGATTTGTTGGATATATTCCATATATTCTCTCTTTTGGCATAAATACTCATGTCCACTTATAGTATGAGGTATATATTTTTTAATAATGAGGTCATTGTTTTCTGGACAAGGATAGATACAGTGAAAATTTTCATCATACAAAGAAACAGAGTTACCTACTATAGTCTCTAAATTCTTAAAGAATGTCTCTATTGTTTGTTCGGCATATCTTTCATGCAATAATAAATGATTAATTTGATCTTGAACTATTTTATTATATATATACTTCGCAATAACAAGATCGCACGCATGACATAATACATATTTCAAAACAACCCAATAACTAATATTCTGTGGAAGTTCTAATACAGGTATTCTGTGTTCATCGCAAAAGTGTATGAATAGTTCAAATAACTCCTTCTGATGAACTGTATCATTTCTTCTTTTTACTACAAATCCACTGATTCTCTTCTTATTTAATTCTTCTAGATGGTAGATTACCGTGTTCTTATCAAGATTATCATAAACTCTTAAAGAGGTTAGTAATAACTGACCCCCCCCCGCCAAATTTTCAATATCAATCGTCGAAATAACTCGTGCACCTGTTATTTCTCTACCTAATCCTGCATGATTTATTAATTTTAATCCTTCAAATTGATTCGATTCTACAAAATCTTTAATTGTATATCCCACTGTTATTAATCCTCCATATTATATGATTGTTACATCATGCATCAGAAATATGTAATGTGATGATAATGTCAATTATTTCACATGTCCGATATAAAAGTAATGTAATATGTGTTTTTTGTACTTTATAATAACAATTATAGTATAATTTGGTGCTTTATACTACTTGTACAAATCCTATTTAATACAGTCTACTCTTTTAATTATAGGAGAATATTTGTATTTAACTTCAATTTGATGTATATTAAAAACTCAAGAAAGGGGAGAAACAATATGACTAAAAAGAAGAAATTACGTATACTGCTTACTCTATTAATCGTGTTCTGGATGGGGGTTATATTCTGTTTTTCTAATCAAACAGGTCCTAAAAGTTCCTCTTCTTCTCAATCAGTGATCTATCTTATAGGACATATTTCTAAGACTGTTACAGGACATAATATAGTGAATACATTATCTACAGAAGCTTTTAGCTTCTTAGAATTCATTATTCGTAAATGTGCACATATGTTTGTATATTTCGTTTTAAGTATTCTTACAATGTTGTTGATGTTTACTTATGAAACTTGTCCCTTACGCTTTAAATGCTTTATATCTCTACTAGTGAGTTTCCTCTATGCCTGTTCAGATGAACTTCATCAGTTCTTTGTAGGAGGACGTAGTGCAAGCTTTAGAGATGTCATGATAGATTTTATAGGGGCTTGTATTGGGATATTACTTACTCTTATCATTTATACTCTAATTAAAAAGGCACAGCGTCATTATTAGCTGTGTCTTTCATTTGGCTTAAATTCTACATAGTCATAAGAATCTTCATCTGTATAATGCCACCATTCACCATCGTATCCTATAAAACCATACTTTTCCATTGTTTCTTCTAGTAATAGAACATGTTTAAGAGGATCACCTGTTAACCATGAATAATCTCTACTTGCTTGACTCGTAAAATCATCAAACTCTGTAGGCATCTCAATTTCACTTCCATCACTCTTTACAAGAGTCACATCTAAAACATTTCCAAAATTATGTATCTTTGGACCATTTGTCGGATCAGCAACAAACTCATCATCATGAATCAGTTCCCAGAAGTATTGTTGTGCAGTAAATGGTCTATAGGCATCCCAAATTTTAAGACTATAACCTAGTTCTTTTAATTCTTCCTGAACCTTCTTTAGTTTAAGTGTAGTTCCTTTTCTTAAATACGCTTCATCAAAATCATATACTTTAGTATGTGTAAAATTACGTTCTGTTGCATAATGTAGTTCCACATATATATCAGGTATATAATCTTTCACTCTCACAAAATCACTCTTCATAACTTCTCCAAAAGAAAATCCAGGGAATAACCCTGGATCTTAGTAATTGTTTTTGACATGAATACGTGTAATAGCCTTCTTTAACGCAATTTCAGCACGCTGTAAATCGACTTCTGGATTCTTTGATCTTAATCTCTCTTCAGCTCTTGCCTTTGCTTCTTCAGCTCTACGTAGGTCGATTTCTTCTGGTGATTCAATATCATTCACAATAAGTGTAACAGTGTTATCACCATCTACATAAACAAATCCACTACCAACAGCGAATTCATATTTGTCTTTATCAATCCTATAATTCATTTCGGCGATTTCCACACCACTCGCCAATGGCATATGGTGAGCAAGTATACCCATCTGACCATCAGTTGTTCTAATGTTCAGAATATCTACGTCTACATCCCTGTAGGTACCTTTAGGAGTGACGATATGTAAATGAAATTTACTCACTTAAAGATTCAGCTTTCTTTACTGCTTCTTCAATAGTACCTACATTATGGAAAGCCTGCTCTGGTAAATCGTCATATTTGCCTTCTAGAATTTCTTTAAATCCTTTTACTGTATCATCAACATGTACATACTTACCATCTAAACCTGTGAACTGTTCAGCTACAGTAAATGGCTGTGATAAGAAGTTTCTAATTCTTCTTGCACGTGCAACGATAAGTTTATCTTCTTCACTCAATTCATCCATACCAAGAATTGCGATAATATCCTGTAATTCCTGATATTTCTGTAACATCTGAGTTACTCCATGAGCCACTTCATAATGTTCTTTACCAACAACGTTTGGATCAAGACCTCTAGAAGAAGAGTTTAGTGGATCTACTGCAGGGTAAATACCTAATGCTGCAATACTACGATCAAGTACAACTCTTGCATCAAGGTGTGTGAATGTAGTTGCTGGAGCAGGGTCAGTCATATCATCGGCAGGTACATAAACAGCCTGTACTGATGTGATAGAACCCTGTTTAGTTGAAGTAATACGTTCCTGTAACTGACCCATTTCAGTTGCAAGAGTTGGCTGATAACCTGCCTGAGATGGAACACGTCCAAGTAGGGCAGATACTTCTGAACCAGCCTGAGTGAAACGGAAGATATTATCGATGAATAGTAAGACATCCTGTCCCTGTTCATCACGGAAATATTCCGCCATAGTAAGTGCTGATAATGCAACTCTAAGTCTTGATCCAGGTGGTTCATTCATCTGACCAAACACTAGTGTTGTCTTATCTAATACACCACTTTCTTTCATTTCATAGTACAAATCATTACCTTCACGAGAACGTTCACCAACACCGGCGAATACTGATAAACCGTTATGTTCAGTTGCGATGTTGTTGATGAATTCCTGGATAAGAACTGTCTTACCTACACCGGCACCACCAAACAATCCGATCTTACCACCCTTGATGAATGGACAGATCAAGTCAACGACTTTAATACCTGTTTCAAGAATTTCAGTTTCTGTTCTCTGATCAGCAAATGTAGGTGCTGATCTATGAATTGGCATATGTTTTTCTTCAGTCAATTCATCTTTACCATCAATAGAATGTCCTAATACGTTGAACATTCTACCAAGTGTTTTATTACCTACTGGAACACTAATAGGTGCATTAGTATCCACAGCATCCATACCTCTTGTTAGACCATCAGTAGGACCCATTGCGATACATCTTACAATATCATCACCAATATGCTGAGCAACTTCTACAGTTAACTCTTCACCATGGTTATCAATTTTGATGGCTGTATTTAGATCTGGAAGATCTTTATCAGCAGCAAACTGTACATCGACAACTGGACCCTGAGCCTTGATAATCTTACCAACATTCAAAGACATATGGCACCTCCTTCTTATTGTGCATTGGCACCAGCAACGATTTCACTTACTTCACTTGTAATCGCGCTCTGACGTGCCTGGTTGTATTTTAATAACAACTCATCTGTTAATTCATTCGCATTGTCTGTTGCGTTCTTCATAGATGTTCTTCTAGACGCATTTTCTGCAGTTACTGATTCAATTAAGTAACCATAGATAACCGCCTGTAAATACATCGGAATTAAGCTTCCAAGTACTGATTCAGGACTTGGTTCAAACAATGTATCTTTATGGAATTTCTTATCAGAGACAAGATCTTCAGCCTTAAGTGGAAGAAGAGTCACATCTCTAGGTACGAAAGTTAAATCATTCACATATTCTGTATATACAATATGAATAGACTTAATTTCTTTTTTCTTATAGCCTTCTAGAAGTGAGGCAACTAATCTCACAACACTTCTAAAATCAAGGGTCGTATTAAGGTCTACATAAGTACCATCTACTTCACCTTTAAAATGTTTCTTAAACTGATTTAAGCCTTTATTACCAATCGCAATAATCTTCTTGGCATCATTCACTGATGCTTCAACCTGCTTAAAGATATTTGAGTTATATCCACCACATAGTCCTAAAGTAGAAGTGATAACGATATAAACATCTTCACCCTTATCATTTAATACCAAATAAGGAGAATCAATATCATTTCCTGCAGAAGATAAGATCTGTGCACAAGTATCCTTTACCTGTGTATAATAAGGCTTCATGTCATTCAACTGATTTCTAGTCTTAGAAAGCTTAGAGCTAGCAACAAGTTCCATAGCTCTTGTGATTTTCTTAGTAGATTCAATTGATTTGATACGACGCTTGATGGCTTGCATCTGCCCAGCCATAATTAAGCCTCAGCTTTCTGTAAGTTTTCGAACTGAGTTGTATAAGCCTTAACAGCTTCCTTCAACTTAGCAGTTAATTCATCAGATAATACTTTCTTTTCTCTGATTTCATCAAGAAGATCACTATGTGCAACAGCAAACTTCTCTACTAAACCATCCATGTATTCCTGTACTTTTTCCACTTTAACATTCTTAACGAATCCATTTTCAAGTGCAAATAGAGTAATGATCTGATCAATAACATCTCTTGGTGCATACTGTGCCTGTTTTAATACTTCACGTACACGTTCACCATGTTCAATCGCATTCTTAGTGGCTGCATCTAAGTCAGAACCAAACTGTGCGAATGACTGCATTTCTTCATACTGTGCTAATTCATACTTCAAGTTTCTAGAAACCTGCTTCATAGCCTTGATCTGTGCTGTAGAACCTACACGTGATACAGATAAACCTGTATCAATGGCAGGTCTGAAACCAGCATTGAATAATTCCTGCTGTAAGAAGATCTGACCATCAGTAATAGAAATAACGTTAGTAGGGATATATGCTGAGATATCACCTGCCTGTGTTTCAATGATCGGAAGGGCAGTGATAGAACCTCCGCCATTTTCTTCATTTAAACGACAAGATCTTTCTAATAGTCTTGAATGTAAGTAGAATACATCACCTGGATAAGCTTCACGTCCTGGTGGTCTCTTTAATAATAGAGACACTGTACGATAAGCTACGGCATGCTTACTTAAATCATCATAAACGATTAATACATCCTTACCCTGGTCAAGCCATTCTTCAGCAATAGCACAACCTGCATAAGGAGCAATATACTGAACTGGAGCAAGTTCAGAAGCTGATGCAGAAACAACAACAGTATAATCCATTGCGCCTGCCTTCTTTAATTTTTCAACAACCTGTGCAACTGTAGAATTCTTCTGACCAATTGCAACATAGATACAGTACATATCCTGACCTTTCTGGTTGATGATTGTATCAACAGCGATAGCTGTTTTACCAGTCTGTCTGTCACCGATGATTAACTCACGCTGACCTCTACCAACTGGAATAATTGCATCAATAGTAGTGATACCAGTCTGTACTGGCTGATCTACTGATTTTCTTGTCATAACACCAGGAGCTACTCTTTCGATTGGTCTAGTCTTTGTAGTGATAATTTCACCCTGACCATCAATAGGCTGTCCTAAAGGGTTAACGACACGACCAAGCATTGCATCACCTACAGGTACTTCAATGATCTTACCTGTACGTCTTACTTCGTCGCCTTCTTTAATTTCGTCCGCATTACCTAATAAAGTAACACCAACACTATCTTCATCTAGGTTCATGACCATTCCATAAACATCACCTGGGAAAAGGATCAATTCACCTAGCATTGCATTGTCTAAACCATGAACAACACTGACACCGTCACCAACAGTCATAACTGTTCCGACGTCTTTCTGTTCCATGACATCATCATAATGCTTAATCTGCTCTTTGATTAAAGCACTGATTTCATCGGGTCTTAATGCCACTTGCGTCACCTACTTTCTCAACAGCTCAGTCTTGAGCTTGCTGACTTTGTTCTTTAATGAACCATCATAGACACGGTTCTCAATCTGAACCTTAACACCACCAATAAGTGTCTTATCTTCAACAGTTCTTAAAGTAATTGTTTTGTTTTCTTTCTGAGAAATCGCTTCTTCAATTGCCTTAACCTGTTCATCGCTTAATGCGAAAGGTGTGAAGATAACGCCTTCCTCGATACCAAGATGCTTATTACTCATCTTAATAAAGCTTTTTGTAATAGGCGCAATGTATCTTGTTCTTCTTTTCTTTACAAGCAGTTTAAGAAAATTCAATACATAATGATTTACCGAAGTGCCAAAACCTTTATCGAGTAATGCACACTTTGCTTCATCATCTACAAGCACATGAGAGAAGAATTTTTCAAATTCTGGATTACTTTCTAAAACTGTATCAACTAGTTTCATGTCTGCTAGATAACCTTCTAGCGCATGATCTTCTAACGCTAACTGATATAAGCTTTCAGCATAACGTTCTGCAACATTTGCATCCATTAGTTAATAACCTGTTTTACGAAATCATCTACTAAAGCTTTATTGGCTTCAGTATTCATATTCTGATCCATGACTTTAGTAGCCACTTCAACAGCAACATCCACAATTTCTTTCTTCATTTCATCCTGTGCTGCAAGCTTTTCAGATTCAATTTCATGGCGAGCCTGTTCAATCTTTTCTTGAGCCTGCTTGTTAGCTTCATCCATGATTTTACTCTTAGCCTTTACGGCATCTTCCTTAGCCTGATCTATGATTTCTTTATACTGTTTTGCAGCTTCTTTAGCCTGCTTTTCACTTTCTAGAAGATATTCAGATGCTTTTTCATTCTTAGCCTTCGCATCATTGATATTACCTTCTATAAAATCAGCTCTCTTCTGGAAGAATTCTAATACATAATTCCATAAATATTTCTTGAACAGAAGAAGCATGATTGCAGTGGAACATAACTGAACAATCATAGTGGTAGGGTTTGGAAATAACTTTGCGGCTATATCTGGCATAGTTTTTTCCTCCTTAAACTATTTTTTATTTGAATACGAATAATAAGATGAAAGAAATAAGTAAACCATAGAGGGCTACTGTTTCTGTTAAGGCGATACCTAAGATCATAGTAGTACGGATCTTGCTTTCAGCCTCAGGATTTCTTCCAATTGCAGATACTGCATGAGCGGCAACTAAACCTTCACCAATACCTGTACCTAAACCTGCAAGTACTGCAATACCAGCAGCGATTGCAATTAAACCTCTTGTCATAATCAATTTCCTCCTATTGACATTTTTTTTCATTTATTCTTCATCTGGATTTTCATTAGAAATCAGAATTGAAGATAGTGTAACGAATACCAGTGCTTGTACACATCCAGAGAATACATCGAAATAACAATGTAATAGTGGTGCTACCACTGGTCCTAAAAAGTTGAATGGAATCAACTTGTAACTTAAGAATGATGTTGCCTGATATACTAAGGCCATAATAAATGTACCACTCAATAAGTTACAGAAAATACGCATTGATATAGAAATCAATGGTGAAATCAAACCAAATAGGTTTGTTGGGGGAATCAAAGTTCCCTTAATATAACTGCCAACACCCTGATACTTAATCGCATTAATCTGAATTAATACCCATGTAATTAATGTTAAGGATAACGTGATTGAGTAGTTAGTGGTTGGCGCATCAAAACCTGTTAATCCAAATAAGTTAGAAACCAACAGCCATGCAAATAACATAGAGAAATAAGGATAGTAGTTCTTCGCATATTTCTTAGGCATAATTGTGCCCATGTAATCATAAACCATCTTAATGGCGGTTTCAACGACAAGTACCACACCCTTTGGTCTCTTAGTTGGATCTGCTTCTCTTATTTTTTTACCTGCATAAACAAAGAAAATAGAAAGTAGCACAGTCACAATCAATGATGATATCAGTTCTGGCTGAATAGTGATTTTCATTATCTCATACGCCTCCTTTCTCCATATGCATGTATATAAATAGAAATCTTTACTACTAGATAGCCCAGAAATACAGTATACATATTTACTATTTCTGGAAAGAATCCAGCTATCGCAAAACCTACTGCAAATATAAACAATTTAGTCATAAATAACATAACCGCAATTGTCTTACCTGCAGTTTGGATAGAAAGTATTGTATCAGTCATCTTCATATTGATCTGTAAAATTAATAAATCAATAAGATAACCTAATACAAACCCTACGCAGTAGCTGATTGAATGAAGAATGATGGAAAGTATAACCGCAGGAATCAATCCTGCAAGAAATACTTTAACAGAAGTTCTTCTTACTTCATATTCATCAAATCCCATTAATTAGTACCAAACAAGCGGTCTCCCGCATCTCCTAAACCTGGTACAATATATCCCTTGTCATTTAGTTTTTCATCTAATGCAGCTAAAGTAAGCTTAACATCTGGATGATGTTCTTCAATGTATTTCACACCTTCAGGTGCACCTACAAGGCAGACAAGTTCAATATCCTTCGCACCACGATCTTTAATATTCTGGATAGCCATATCAGCTGAACCACCAGTAGCAAGCATAGGATCAAGAACAATAACCTTTGCGTTCTCTAATCCCTTAGGAAATTTAGCATAATATTCATGAGGAATCAATGTTTCTTCATCTCTATACATACCAATATGACCTACTTTCGCAGTTGGTATGATTCTTCTGAAGCCATCTACAAGACCCACACCAGCACGTAAGATAGGTACAAGAATAATATCCTTGTCTAGTTCATAACCAATTGTCTTACAAATAGGTGTTTCAATTTCCTTTTCTTTTAAAGGATAATCTTTTGTGACTTCATAAGCCATCAACATTGCGATTTCATCAAGATTCTGCTTAAAAATATAGTTTGATGTCTTTTCTTCTCTCATAATTGAGAGTTTGTGTTTAATTAATGCATGATTGAGTACTTTAACCATTTTATGGCCTCCTAGTATTTAATATCGTCATACATAGTCACTTTATCAGTTAACTTCTTTACTCTTGCAAGACATTCATTCTTTACTTCATCAGTTTCTTCATTCTTTAAACGATAAGCAATAATCTTTCCAACTTCTCTGAAGTCATCTTCCTTGAATCCTTTTGTGGTCATTGCTGGTGTACCAACACGGATTCCAGAAGCCTTGAAAGGTTTTTCTGTATCGAAAGGAATCGCATTCTTATTAGCTGTAATATTGATTTCATCAAGTAATCTCTGAGCCTTCTTACCTGTAATACCACAGCTGCTCTTTACATCAATAAGTAATAGGTGATTATCAGTACCACCAGTTACAAGACGGAATCCTTCTTCCTTTAAAGATTCTTCTAAAGCTTTTGCATTCTTAATGATTTGATGACTATATTCCTTGAATTCAGGCTGTAATGCTTCATAGAAGCAAGCCGCTTTTGCTGCAATAATATGCATAAGAGGTCCACCCTGCATACCAGGGAAAACAGCTCTATCAATATCTTTTGCATACTTTTCCTTACACATGATGACACCACCTCTAGGACCTCTTAAAGTCTTATGAGTTGTAGTAGTCACGATATCTGCATAAGGGAATGGAGATGGATGATCTCCTGCAGCAACTAAACCAGCGATATGTGCCATATCTACCATAAAGATAGCTCCAACACTATGTGCTACTTCAGCCATGAATTTGAAATCAATAGTTCTTGCATAAGCACTTGCCCCTGCAACAACTAACTTAGGTTTGATTTCTTCACATAATCTCTTATATTCATCATAATCAATTCTTTCTGTTTCCTTATCAACACCATAAGCATGGAATTCATAAGTCTTACCAGAGTAGTTTAATGGATGTCCATGAGTTAAATGCCCACCATCATTTAAAGACATACCTAGTACTTTATCACCTGGCTGTAATAAAGCAAAATAAACAGCTGTATTCGCTTGTGCACCAGAATGAGGCTGAACATTTGCATACTCACAGCCAAATAACTTCTTAAGTCTTTCCTGTGCCAATGTTTCTACTTCATCCACAAACTGACATCCACCATAATATCTCTTAGCTGGATATCCTTCAGCATATTTATTTGTTAGAACTGAGCCCGCAAGCTCCATGATTTCTTTAGATACAAAGTTTTCGGAAGCAATTAATTCAATATTGTTTCTTTGTCTATTCAATTCTCGCTCAACACTCGCAAATACTTCTGTATCTCTCATAATGCTTACTCCTTTTCTAAAGCCATCATTTTTTCAATTCTCTTAACATGTCTTCCACCTTCAAACTCAGTATGTAGCCATGCATTAAGAATCTCAACAGCGAGTCCTTCTCCAATAACTCTCTGTCCCATTGCAATCATGTTAGTATCATTATGAGCTCTTGTCGCTTTTGCACTAAATACATCATGACATAATGCGCAGCGGATACCATCTACCTTATTACATGTAATTGATACACCAATGCCTGTTCCACAAACAACGACACCTTTCTCACATTCTCCTGATGCAACAGCTTTAGCTGCCTTAGATGCATAATCAGGATAATCACAAGAGTCTTCAGTATAAGTACCATAGTCTACAACTTCATAACCCTGTTTCTTCATTTCATCAATAAGAACATTCTTTAAACGTAATCCACCATGATCACAAGCGACTGCAATTTTCATAATATACCTCCTCGATTTCTTCTTTGGTAATTAAACCTTCTCTTAGTATTCTCACATCACCTTGACTTAAATCCACGACTGTAGATGCAGTTGCCGAAGCAGTCTGTCCTCTGACAACCATATCAATCTGTCCATCAAGCTGTGCAAGTACTTCTTTTTCGTTTGTCGTATTCCCTTGGCCAGATAAATTAGCACTTGTTACTGATAAAGGCCCTGTCTGATCAATGAGTGACAAAACGAAAGAACTGTCTGGGATTCTAATACCTATTGTATCTTTTCCACTAACATGTCTCGAATCCACACTGTCCAGTCTTTTTAATACGATTGTCATTCTACCTGGCATAAACTTATCAATCACTCTCTGGGTACCCTCGTCTACTAAGCCATACTTCTTTACATCATCTTTTTTTGACAACATAAGAGTCACTGCTTTATTCGGGTTACGTTTCTTGATTTCCATAATTCTATCAAGACCCTTCAAATCATTGAATAAGCAGGCAACGCCATAAACAGTTTCCGTAGGAAATGCAACAATCTTCCCATCTCTTACTGCACTTACTAATAAATCCATCTGTTCTGGTTCTATAACCTGTGTCATTAAAATCACCTCATATCGGTATTATTCTAACACAAAAACTTTCTTAAAAACATATATTTATCGCTTTCAAACATACCCTTTTCTACTTACACTTTGACCTATCTGTCAATTATTTATTCAAACTTAATCTTTTGTATATGAATTCTTTATAGAATATCTTATATAATGAATAAAAGGAGGCTTTTTGTCGTGAAAAAAAAGAACGTAATTATTGGTACAATAGGCGCAGCCGCTGCGGCATCTGCCACTTATCTTGCAGCAGGGCGCATTGCGATAGAAAAAGTATGTACAAGATGCAAAGAAGAAAAAGTAGGATTAAAACATCCAATGAGTGAAGATGATAAACAATGGCTAGATCATCAGACATTTATAGATATGGAAATCACTTCTTATGATGGATTAAAGCTAGAAGGGCAGTTCCTTCCTTATCCTGATTCTAATAAATTAGTGATCTGTGTTCATGGATTCCATTCTTACCATTATCGTGAGTTTGCATATTATATTCGTTTCTATCATGAACTTGGTTATAATATCCTTCTTCCAGATAATAGAGCACATGGACAGTCAGAAGGACATTATATTGGTTTTGGATGGTTGGATCGTCTAGATATATTAGAATGGATTAAAAAAATGGAAGAGTACTTCCATAATGAACCTATGAGCATTGTCTTACATGGTATATCCATGGGTGGGGCAACAGTCCTCATGGTAAGTGGTGAAGAATTATCTGATAATGTGAAAGCTATTGTCGCTGATTGCAGCTATACAAGTGCTTATGATGAATTCAAATACTACTTAAAGAATAAAGGATGTCCACCATTCTTATTACTTCCTAGTGCTACATTATTATCAAAAAAGACAGTAGGGTATAACTTCAAACAGGCCAGTGCAGTCAATCAAGTCAAGAAGTCTAAAACACCTACATTATTTATACATGGTAACCAGGATCACTTTGTGCCTACTTACATGGCATTAGAACTCTATAATGCCTGTCAGGCAGAAAAGAAATTACTTATTGTGAATGATGCCGCACATGGTGAATCTTATCATAAAGAGAAGAAACTTGTTCAAAGCAATATTGCTCATTTCTTAGAGAAATATGTAGACTAAATAGACCGAGCGATTATAAAAGGGTCTTTAATTTTTGTAGGGGTCAGACCTTCGCTCTAAATATTTGGGGGTCTTGGAAACAGCACCTTTAAATCTGTGGGGGTCACACTGCGGCTCCCACTTTTTTAAGTATTTTTGTGTAATTAAAAACCTTTCGCTGTATCATTAATTTGCTCATATTAAATCAAAGCGAAAGGAGATCACAAATTGAATAATGATCTAAAAATTATTTTAGGGGATTATGAATCCTTTGTACAGTCTCATACGATTGAAATTAATGAAAAAGAAGTGATTTATTGTATCACGCTTAAGAGAACCATTATCTCCTGTCCAGAATGCAGCAGTAGAATAAATATTAAGGACTATAGAAAATGTAAAGTCATACATAACATGATAGGAAGCAAGAACACTTCTCTAATACTTAAAAAGAGAAGATTAGTATGTCCGCAATGTAATAAGGTAGTGACAGAGGAAAACCCATTTACAGAGAAAAGTCATAGTAGATTATCTCAAACCTCAGAACTGGAAATCATGAACAAACTTAAAGAACCTACAACTACTTTTTCACTGGTTGCTAGATTCTTTAACACAAGTCCTACTAAAGTCGTTGAAATATTCGATAAGTATGGTCAGATGCATAGACAGCCTTTACCTGATATTATATGCATTGATGAGAAGCACTGGAGACATAAGGGACAAAACAGATACATGTGTGTTATTCTTGATTTTAAGACCGTGGAAATTGTAGATATCATTGATGGAAGAACCAAGAAGGCATGGTCAAGTTATACTCAGATAATCAATAAAAAAGAACTCGCTAAAGGGCAGTCATTTCTGACTGCCCTTTACAAGTGGAAACCCCCAAATATTTAAAGCGAGTTTTCTATTGACCTCCCTTTAAAAATTAAAGGTTCCAAAGAAGCAGGTTTCCAAAGTATCATTGTGTTTTATTTCTTAACTGCTTTATGTCAAATATAAGCGAAATGCCTACTACTAATACTGTCTCAACTATACATACTGTCATTGTTTCATTCATTACTAAATTAATAATCACAATCCAAATAGCAAACAAAATATTTTTACATGCAATACGAATCAAATCTTTCTTTTTCATAAGTATCCACTCCTTCTATGCATAATTTGTGATTAACTTTCTACTATGTAAAATACTTCATAACTTTTTTTGCTCTGCTATTATTTACTACCTTCAACATTTCTTATCCTCGTTTCTCTTATGTGATATCGTATATCTACAATGTATAACTTAATTTGTTACATTCAAGAAAACAGGATTTAAATACACTTTTTGCGAATAAAACGCAAGACCTCGCTAATTTCGAATAATAGATTAATTATAATTCAAACACTACTGTAGCAACTATTATGCTTTTCCGTTTTTATTCAAAAGATAGGATTTATGATACATCCTCTAACTTAAAATGGATATCATTATTTTCGGTTTTGACTATTAAACGCTTTTTTTCTGTATCATTATTTAAGTTAAATGTAAATTCTATTTCATTGTCTGTGATCTTTATAATTTTTGAATTTTTATTTAATGTTGTACCGATTTCAGGGGCTATCCCTATCCTATAGTATTGCTTACCAATAATAACCCCTATACCATGTCTTTCTATTAACTCTTTATCTTGATATAGATAAGCCATAGAAATCAGACCATCACTTTCTTTAATATCCACATATTCTGTAGCTGTTCCAGTTTCAAGTAATTCACTATACTTTTCTAATTCTTTAGTTTTTTTATTTAACTGCACTATGGTTGTAGCTTTATTTTTATTTTCAATAAACAAATATCCATTAAAAACAAATGAAAATCCCAATAAAAGTATAATGATTAGATTCTTAGTTTTAGTTTTCATATATACTTTCTCCTGTTTTATAAATCTTTATTTGCATTTATTATAATAATATTGCATGTATTACATTTGTATGCATCAATTTTGTCACCTTTGTAGTAGCTAAAATCTCATAACTTGATATCATCCTCCCCAATATGCCATTTATTCGTCATAAATGGTAGTTTTTCAGGATTTGGTGACCATGTAAGAGCCTCACCCCTTGTTTTAATCTGACTACTCCCACGGGCAAGCCCGTGGGGTTCTGATTGCCAAGTGTAGCTTGTAATCGTACATCATTTTCAGACTTTGGAGTTACAAGTGTAAATCTATTTGAATCAGAACTTTCATTACCAAGCAGTCCTACGACCACATTGGCGGTAAATTTCTACTTTCGTAAGGAAGTATAATCAATCTCCCTGGATATGTTTTACGCTATCTTAATTCCGCTATTTAATACCTTGATCTCGTTAGCCTTAATCCATTCGATTAGGGCTTTTTCTTTGCTGTAACACTTATCAAATTCAGAAATGCATCTGTTTTTATTTATATCTTCGGTTCTGTAATCGGAACAGTATAATAGGAATGATGAATACCAGTCTCTTTGTACCTCAGTACCATCTTGCAGCTTAAACATTCGGTCAGATAATCTCTTTTTAATATAGTCATCAACAGTATGATCATATTGACTTGCTCTGTAATCATTAGATACTTCAATATATATACCACCTGATACCTTGAATTTCTGTTCTACAGCAGCTTGAAACCCCGAAGGACATCTATTCTTTATGGATCTGCCAAAACGCTTTTTCCTATTAAACTTGCCTTTGCTATTGACCGTAGTTTCTTTGACTCGTCTCATAAGCTTACCTGCATTTTTAGGTTCTGTGATAAATACATCTCCAAGACTTCTTAAATGGTTGGCGTCTTCATTTATTGCAAGCTGTCTGTTTATGGCATTGATGCGACATAATTCAGAATGCTTTGTTTTCAGCTTCTTATAATGATTTGAATATTTCCAGGTTTTGCAGCCTTTTTTAACAGTACCATCATCATTATAATTCTGTGGATTAGTTGCACGTCTTGACCTGTCCATAGCACGGTATAGCAGACGTTCTTTTCTCTCAGAAGTCTGAATACTGTTGCCACGCTCTGAAAGGTTTTTTAGACCGACTTCCGTATCAGATGTATAAGCAACAGTCTGTGTACCTATATCAGCACCGATCATTCCTTCGCCATATTTATGTCTTGGATTGCCATGCTTATCATATTTTGGCTTCGCTTTACCCTCAATAGTAAGATGCAGATATACTCTGTATTTACCTCTTATCATCCTGGGAACAAGCGTAGCATAGCAGGGTCTATATGTATCTATGCAATAGCCATCTTTAATAAGAGTATTAACAGCCCTGTCATCCAAAATCTCAGATTCGGCAAGATATGATAAAACCGCATCTACTTCATCCTGTTGAAA
Source organism: Catenibacterium sp. AM22-6LB (assembly GCF_003435615.1). Taxonomy (NCBI): domain Bacteria; kingdom Bacillati; phylum Bacillota; class Erysipelotrichia; order Erysipelotrichales; family Coprobacillaceae; genus Catenibacterium; species Catenibacterium sp. AM22-6LB. The sequence continues at coordinate 895 of NZ_QTUM01000021.1, read as the reverse complement.
TCTATCATTTATTTGTATTCCAAATACAGTCCTGCCAAGTTTGAAATGAAGTTTATTATCTGTAACAGATATAGGTATACCACGATTGATCTGCTTTGCACGAATACAAGGCAGTTCTCCATATCTTGAGAAATGAATGGCATTACCATTACCATATAAGCATTTCTCAATACCACGCCATATATCTTCAGCTTTAGTCAGAGCGAATACAGCGTCTACACCATATTTCTTGCCTATTGGAATCATGGACGTTCTGCAGTATTCCCATGTAATATTATAAGCTTTCTGCATTTCATTAAGTTGTTTGGCATAAGTTTTTCGTTTATTCTTATCTTTAGAATTACCATAAAGAAACAGTAATTTACGGTATCTCTTTGTACGCATAAGCTGGTTATAATTCTTTCTCATAAGACCAACAAGCTCATTCCCAGCTTTGCGTATCTTATCAGAAAGAGCCACTACTTTAATCACATCAGAATAAGGCATATCGGTTTCTACAGCCAGGATATGCCTGTCAGAAAATTTATGAAATTGTTTAAGAATCCTTTTGTATTCTTCGTCAGTTATCATTTTTCTGCTCCTTAATATTATCTTAATTACTGTAGATACAAAATATCCTCTAGACCATAAAATACCGCATCCTGCAGAATTGTATTAATTGTGGAAATGCCTTGAATAGTTCAATAGCACTTATATCTTTAAAAGTTCTTACAGCATCACAGGCAGCAACAGTTTATGATACATCTACAAAGATATGTATATGGTCAGGCTTCACTTCAAGAGCCTTAATGTGGTAATGGATTTTTCTGTAATATCTGTTTCAATATTTCCTCTACATTACCGCAAACAAATAAGGAGGGTTACCTATGAATAGAATAATAAAAATTGGGATGGA